>CAZHIK010000004.1:19119-34669 GCA_964532635.1 uncultured Enterobacterales bacterium | reverse complement strand
GAGGATCCCGTGCCTGTGCGGATCGTCTCCCCTGGATGTCAGGAGGTCTGGATTCCGTATGCGGCTCGCGCTTGTGGTCACAGCAAACCGCGGATACCCTGCGCCGCGGAGCACTCATCATGACCAGAACCACATCGCTCTTCCTGTGCACGGTCGCAGCCTCGAGCTGCTGGCGCTTCGAGCCCCCAGAGGAGAGCGGCACCCCCGACAGCACGCCCACCATCGAGACTGGACCAGACACCGTCGAGACCGGCAGCGAAGGGCCGTGGTTCGGCACCGCCGAGTACGGCGTGATCATGGTGCCCGACGGCACCCGCATGGAGGAGACCTTCGGGGACGAGACCACCTACGCCGAAGGCTACAGCGACGCCTACGGCGGCCCCACCGCCGACATCATGGCCAACATCCGGGCCGAGCTGTACCCCCAGGGCGCCATCGCCAAGCCCGCCTACGCCACCGGCATCACCATCACCCTGCCGGCCCACGTGGACATGGCCCTGGGCAAGCGCACCCCCCACGGCCACCACCCGGCCAGGGCGAACGAGCCCGGCCTGTACCGCCCCGAGCTGCCCACCATGTGGGAGCTGCTGCGCCAGCAGGACAGCTCGGTAGACGCCGACAAGGCCGGCTTCACCGGCAACACCGTGCACATGCAGGCCATCGACTACAGCCTCTACCCGGGGTTGGGGGCCGATCTGCCCGGCACGTACGTGTTCGTGGACCAGGAAGGGGGCAGCGATCCGGGCGTCGCGCCCGCCGACGACCCCCCTGTCATCCAGAAGGTCATCCAGCACCTGCAGGACGGCTGGCGCGTGCAGCTGGTCAACCTGCACAACATCGATCGCATGGGGCACTACAACCCCGAACAGCACGTGCCTGACATCATGGGGGTCGACGACGACCTGGTCAGCATGTGGAACGACACCATCCAGGGCGACGACGAGCTGGCCGACCGCACGGTGATGGCCATCGTCTCCGACCACGGCCGCCACCGCTTCGACGAGACCTCGGACCCGGTCTGGCGCAACCACGGCGACGGCTGCTCGGGCTGCCGCGAGGTGCCCCTGATGCTGCTGGGCCCCGGCGTGCGCCAGGGTGTGGAGGTCGACGGCCCCTACGTGCTCGAGGATGTGGGCGCCACGGTGGCCTGGCTGATGGGCATCCACATGCCCTACGCAACGGGCCTGGTGATGTCCGAGATGCTCGAGGGCGACCCCGAGATCCCACAGCGCAGCGGCCCTCAGGCCCTGCACAGCTCCGGCGAGCTGATGGCCTGGCAGCAGTTCCGCGACGACGCGGCCAGCCGTACCGAGATCGTGCTGGACGGCACCACCTTCTCCAACGCCGACGCCATCCACGTCGAGCGGCCCAAGGTGCTCAGCACCGACGACGCCGACTACGCCTGCTGGCGCGAGGTGGTGGTGGGCACCGACGACGACTTCTGGAACTGGACCCCCATCTGCAAGCAGCGCTCCAGCGGTGGTGACTGGGATGGTCTGGGCGAGCCCATGGCCGACCTGGTCTGGCCCTTCTGGGATCCCGCCCTGGCCGCCGACGACAACGGCCAGCTCCATCTCGCCTGGTCCAGCAACGAGTCCGGCAACGCCCAGGGCCCCACCGGCGTCTACCTGGGTCGCTGGGCCTCGGATACAGGCTGGGAGGGTGGCGACACCAAGGTGGGCGGCGCCTACTTCCCGGTCCACCCCTCCCTGGCCATCGACGACCAAGGCCGGTCCTGGGTGGCCTGGTCGGCTGGAAGCTCCGACGGTGACGGCCGCTACACGCGCCACGTGGACGTCTACCGGGTCACCTGGCCGGCGGGCGAGGACCAGACCTGGGACCTGTCGTTCTCCTCGGAGTACAGCGACGCAGAGGGCCGCAGCTACGAGCGCATCGATGACGCGTCCCTATCGATCATCGATGGCGACGTGCACCTGGCCTACATGGCGATCAACACCGACGGAACCTACCTGCTGTCCACCTCGCTACCCGACGCCTCGGGTAGCTGGACCTCGGTCCACGCCTCGGACGACAGCGGCGACGTGTTCATCCACGTGCGGCCACAGTGGTCGAGCGACGGCTGGCTGTACTGGGGCCGCCTGGGCAGCGACGGCGACGCCGAGGTCTGCCGGGCCCACTCGAGCGCCATGACCGACCCCGACTGCGTCAGCGCGGGCGTCCCCTACATCGAGAGCCTGGCTCCCGCGGGCGAAGGCGTGCAGGTCACCACCAGCAGTGGCGACCGCCAGTGGGAGCTGACGCAGATCGACTTCGAGTAGCTACCCCAACACCCGCTCCAGGGTCTCGAGCAGGGTCCGCGCTGCGAACGGCTTCTGGACGAAGCCAGCCAGGCCGGTGCTGTCAAAGCGGCCGGTGGCGTCCTGCTCGGTGTAGCCGCTCATCAGCAGGACCTTGGCCCCGGGGTGGTCCTGGCGCAGCACCCGGAAGCAGGCCTCGCCGTTCATGCGGGGCATGGTCATGTCCAGCAGCACGCCATCGATCTCGCTGGCGTGGGACCGGTACAGCTCGAGTGCCTCGCGACCATCGGCAGCCAGCAGCACCTTGTACCCGGCGCACTCGAGGATGTCGGAGATCACCTCGCGCACGGACTCTTCGTCGTCCACCACCAACAGGCAGCGAGACTCCGCCTCGCTCAGGGAGACATCGGAGGGGAGGCTCACCCGGCCGGCTTCCGGGGCCAGGGGCAGCAGCACGGTGACCGCGGAGCCCTGGCCCGGTGCGGAGTTGAGCCACAGAGCGCCGCCGTGGGACCGGACCACACCCAGCACCGTGGGCAGGCCCAGGCCTCGAGCCTCGGGCCGGGTGGAGTAGAAGGGCTCGAAGGCTCGGACGGCCTCGTTGGCGTCCATACCCCGACCGTTGTCGCTGACCTCGAGCCGGGCGTAGAGCCCCGGCTTGCCCGCGGCCACCAGGCAGCGGTCCAGCTGCTCCTGGCTCATGGTGCAGGTGCTGGTGCGCAGGCGCACCAAGCCGGCGTCGTGCTCGAAGGCCTGCAGGGCGTTGGTGACCAGGTGGGTGATCGCCTGGCGCAGCTGCACGCCGTCGGCGTCGATGGGCAGGGGGCTGGGGGCCCGCTCGAGGCGCAAGCTGGGGGCGCGGCCCCGGGTAGCCTGGAGCAGCTGGATCACCTCGCCGACCAGCAGCGACAGCTCGACGCGCTCGGAGACCATGGGACCGCGACCCGCGAAGACCAACAGCTCGGACGCGAGATCCGCAGCCTTGCGGGCACCCGAAGCGATGCGCTCCACCTGGCGACGAGCCGAAGCGTCGGGCTCGAGGCGCATCAGAGCCAGCTCGGCGTGGCCCAGGATGGCCGTGAGCAGGTTGTTGAAGTCGTGGGCGACGCCACCGGCCAGCAAGGCCAGGCTCTCGTACTTCTCGCGCTCGCAGACCGCACGAGAGGTCTCGGGGACCGCTGGACGAGCCTCGCTGGAGGGCGAGAGCTCCTCGGAAATTCGGCCTGCCAACCTGGGATCCGGACTCACGGAACCACCTCTGGGAGAACGGGCCCTGGCACCTATCCCGCTGGCGAGCCACGAGCCCGGACTCCAGCTCACCACAGATGAGGGCGAACGACTTGATTCCCCGCCCGGATTCGCGTACATGCCCCCGCCGGTTTCCCCGGCATCGAGGTGAGCCCATGAGCGACCACACGGCCCTCCCCAAGACCTTCGTGCACTCCGAGCTCGAACCCAGCATCTACCAGCTGTGGCTCGATGCCGGCGCGTTCGCCGCCGTGCCCGACCAGCACCCCCGTGACCAGCGCTACGTCATCATGATGCCGCTGCCCAACGTCACGGGTGCCCTGCACATGGGCCACGCCATGGACAACGTCATGCAGGATCTGCTGATCCGCTGGCACCGCATGATGGGTGACAACACCCTGTGGATGCCCGGCACCGATCACGCCGGCATCGCCACTCAAGCTGTCGTTGAGAAGCGCCTCAAGGAGCTCGAGGGCAAGACCCGCCACGACATCGGCCGCGAGGGCCTGGTGGACCGCATCTGGCAGTGGAAGGACCAATACCAGGCGCGCATCATCGCCCAGCAGCAGCGCATGGGCTGCTCCTGCGACTGGGAGCGCCAGCGCTTCACCATGGACCCGGTCTGCGCCCGCGCGGTGCGCCACACCTTCCACAAGCTCTTCCGCGACGGCCTGGTGGTGCGCGGCAAGCGGCTGGTCAACTGGGACCCCTTCCTGCAGACCAGCATCAGCGACGACGAGGTCTACCACGAGACCGTCCAGGGCCACTTCTGGTACATGCGCTACCCGGTCATCGACCCGAAGCCGGGCGAGCCGGCCCACGTGGTGGTGGCCACCACCCGCCCCGAGACCATGCTGGGCGACACCGCCGTGGCCTGCCACCCCGACCCCGCTGGCGAACTGGACCGCCTGTTCGCCGAAGCCCAGGACGAGCTGGCCCGTGCCAAGGTCAAGGACCGTCCGGCCGTCGAAGAGCAGATCGCGTACCTCGAGGACCGCAAGGCCACCGTGCTGCCCTTGCTCATCCAGCTGCGCGACATGGCGCTGGACGGCCGCATGATCATGCTGCCGCTGATGGACCGGCCCATGCCGTTGATCCTGGACGAGTGGGCCAAGCCCGAGCTGGGCACCGGCTGCGTGAAGATCACCCCGGCCCACGATCCCAACGACCACGACGTCTGGACCCGCCACAGCGATCACATCGACAGCGTCAACATCCTGAACCCCGACGGCACGCTGAACGCCGCGGTGGGTGCCTACAAGGGCCTGGACCGCTTCGTGGCTCGGGACAAGGTCATCGCCGATCTCGACGCCATCGGCCTGCTCGAGCGCGTCGAGGATCGCGAGATCGAGATCGGCCACTCCGACCGCTCCAAGTCCCCCATCGAGCCCTACCTGTCCGACCAGTGGTTCATCACCATGGGCGATGTGCCCGGCGGCATCGTCATGGGCGCCGGCACCGCCAAGGAGCACCGCTCCGCGGGCCTGGTGCAGGCCGCCATGGACGCGGTGGACGACGGCCGGGTGACCATCCACCCGGGCCGCTACACCAAGACCTACATGGACTGGCTGTCCGAGAAGCGCGACTGGCCCGTGAGCCGCCAGCTGTGGTGGGGCCATCGGATCCCCGTGTGGTCCCGCGAGGGCGGCGACCTCGAGGCCCTCGAGGCCGCGGGCCTGCTCGACGATGAGCGCGTGGTGGTCAAGCAGAGCGACGGCCGCTTCGACGTCTGCCTGCTCGAGGACGACGAGGGCCAGATCGCCGTGCTCGAGGACGCAGGCTTCGTGCGCGATCCCGACGTGCTGGACACCTGGTTCAGCTCGGCCCTGTGGCCCTTCTCCACCCTGGGCTGGCCCCACCCGGAGACGGCGGCCCTCGAGCTCGATCAGCGGCCCCTGGGCGCGCAGGGTGAGCACACCGACTGCCTGGACTTCTTCTACCCAGGCTCCTGCCTGGTCACCGGCCGCGACATCATCACCCTGTGGGTGGCGCGCATGGTGCTGGCTGGCCTGTACTGCATCGGCGACATCCCGTTCAGTGACGTGTTCATCCACGCCAACATCCTGGACGGCAAGGGCGAGCGCATGTCCAAGTCCAAGGGCAACGGCATCGACCCGGTGGACGTCATCGACGGCTACGGCACCGACGCCATGCGGTATGTGCTCTGCGACATGCAGACCGGCACCCAGGACATCCGCCTGCCCGTCACCGCCACCTGCCCCGTCTGCGGCCACGCCAACGATCTGGGCGACACCCAGCACGGCGGCAGCATCTTCACCTATGTCTGTGGCCGACCGCTGAAGGGCAAGCCCCGCGATGGCGGCTGCGGCGCCGAGTTCGACGTGCTGGGCACCATGCCCGAACTGCCCAAGGCCACGCTGACCTCCGAGCGCTTCGACGTGGGCCGCGGCTTCTGCACCAAGCTGTTCAACTCCGCCCGCTTCGCCTTCATGAACCTCGATGAAGCCCCGGCCACCGGCGTGACCGCCGACGAGCTGGCCCTCGAGGATCGCTGGCTGCTGGCGGGCATGAACGCCGCGGTGGCGGGCGTGCAGCAGGGCCTGGAAGACTACAACCCGTCCAACGCGCTCAGCGCCGCGCGGGAGTTCTTCTGGGGCGAGCTGTGCGACTGGTACCTTGAGGTCATCAAGCCCCGCCTGGCCGCGGGAGGCCGCTCCGCCGGCGTGGCCCGGGCCGTGCTGGCCTACGCGCTGGACCAGGTGCTGCGCCTGCTGCACCCCTTCGTGCCCTTCATCACCGAGCACCTGTGGCAGAAGCTGGGCTCCATGGTTCCCGAGCGCGGCCTGGGTGAGCTGGCTGCCGCGCCGGCCTGCCCGCTGCTGATCAACGCCGGCTGGCCCGTGCGCGTGCCCGCCCTCGAGGCCCCGGACGCTCGCGCGCTGTTCGGACAGCTGCAGGAGCTGACCCGCGGGCTGCGGGAGTTCCGCTCCAGCCAGAACATCCCCCTGCGCGAAGCCCTCGAGATCACCATCGAGGTCCCAGCGGAGCGGGGCGCGGCCCTGGGTCCCTACCTGGAGCTGGTGGCCAACCTGGTCCACCTCTCCGAGGTGCACGTGGTCGAGCAAGCCGAGCGCAAGCCGGGCATGGCCGCCAAGGTCATCGGCGATCTCGAGGTGCTGGTGCACGACGCCATCGACGCCGATGAAGAGCGCGCCCGGCTGAGCAAGGAGCTGAAGCGGGTCGAGAAGGAGATCTCCATCTGCGATCGCAAGCTGGGCAACCCCAAGTTCGTCGAGCGCGCCCCAGCCCACGTGGTCGAGCAGCAGCAGGAGCGCCGCGCGGGCTACGAAGCCCAGCGCAAGGCGATCGTCGAGAGCCTGGCGGCGCTGGGCTGACGAGGACACCGCCGGAGCAACAAGGATCGCGTCGAACGTTCCACTCCTGCGACAGGGTGGGGGTGAACGTTCCATTCTGGCCTCGGGGCCATCACAGACCCTGTGAAAACAGACGTTTGACCGTCGGTTGTTCCCCTCACTGCTCCGAAGTGGAACCTTCGGGCAGACCCTGTCGCGACAATGGAACGTTCGGGTGGGTCCTTGTTGCGGGATCGTCGAACGGGGGTGTCGAAGATTCGTCGATCGTCGACGGTTTTCGACGATCCACAGAGCTACGCGGTCGGCACGGATCTCGTGATGGCCCGCCTTCGAGGCGCTTCCTCGCCGAGCGCTCCAAGGGTAGTGGGTTCACGGCACCGATCTTGCTTCACCTACGGGCATGTTCCACTTCGCCGCCCACGCCCTGCCTCCATCCTTCCTCTTCCACGACTGGCGCGAGGCCCAGGCCCTGTGGGCCGGGCTGCTGGCCCTCGGGCCGCCGCGGGCGCTGGTGATCATGCCCGACCACGTGCACCTGGTGACCCGCGGCCTCACATGGGAGTCCTGGTTCGGATTCCTGCGCGGGTACGCCTGCTGGCGCAACCACCACCGGGATGAGCCGGGCCGCATCGTGTGGCTGCCCGGCAGCCCGCCCGAGCCGATCAGTGACAGCAAGCACCTGCAGCGCACGATCCGCTACGTGGCACTCAACCCCTGCCGCGATCGGCTGGTGGGCGACCCGCTGGCCTGGCCCTTCAGCGGACACCGCGACGCGGGGGGCCTGGCCATCCCCGGGGTGCTCCCGACCGCCCGCGACCCGGTGTGGCACCACGGCTACGTCTCGGGGGATCCCAGTGTCGCTGTCGATGGCACCGACCTGCCTTTCGGGTTCCAGGGCATACGCGCCGCCAGCCCGGAGCAGGTGACCGCCGCTGTCTCCGCCCTGACCCGCACCACCATCGACCAGCTGCGGCAGCGCAGTCCTGCGCGCACCCTGTGGATGCAGAGCCTGGTGGCCTGCACCCCCCTGTCCAAGCGCGCCGTGGCCCAAGTGGTCGGCGTGTCCCACACCACCATCAACCGCTTGGAGCCTGCCCCCAACGCTGTGGCCCAATGCGTGGAACGCATCATCGGCGACGAGCGCTTCCCGGCCCTGCACGATCACGCGCTCACCCCCTGCTGGGAGTGGCAGCGCTACCGCGAGCGTCGCCTGCGCACGGGCGCCTACGACAAGCTGCTGCGGGAGGCCGCGCCCCAGCTGAAGCGCCGCTCGTTCGCCCGTCGCGGCGGGCTGATCATCCCGGCCTGACCCTTCTGATCTCAGGGCCCGTCGGCGTTGCCCTCGATGGTCACCGTACCTCCAATGTTCTCTTTGCCGATGGCGGCCACCAGAGCCTCGGCGGCGCTGGTGGGCAGCGAGGGGTTGTCGGTGATGGCGACGTTCCACACGCTCTCGAGGCTGTGCAGCGCGGTGACGTCGCTGAGTGCGGCGTTGCCGTCGACCTCCAGGTTGCCTACCCAGCGCAGGGAAGCGAGGGCTGACAGATCCGTGGCGTAGGCTTCGTCGCCCACATAGACCCCGCCCCCCACCGTAGTCAGGGCATCCAGGACCACATCCGAGCTGTCCTCGCCCAGGCTCACGGAGAAGTCGCCGCCGACCTCTTCCAGCTCTGGGGCGTAGACGGCCGAGGTGATGACCGAGAACCCACCGGGGATCCGCTCCAGGGACGCCAGGGAGATGCGGTCGCTCACGCCCCAGTGGCTCAGCGCGAGGGAGCCCTCGACCTGCTGCAGGCAGTCCAGATCCAGGGGCCCATAGATGGCTTCGTACTGGTCGAAGCTCCCCACCGAGCTGAGCATGGGGACCTCGAGGGTCAGGTGCCCCCCTTCGTTAGGACAGAACCCCTCGGTAACCGTCGTGAGCGCAGGGGCTGCGACGTGGACCCGCGAGCCCGCCAGCACGCCGAACCCGATCCCGCCGTGGACTCTCGCCAGGCTCGCCAGTTCCAGATCCGGAAGATCGAGGAATGCCGAGAATCCACCCGTGGAGATCAGCTCGGGCAGCTCGACGTTCGTGCTCCCACCCGTCAGGTGTCCGAACTCGAACTCACCCCCTGTCTTCAACAGCTCCGGAAACAAGGCCGTTCCCGTCCACTGGTGAAGGACCACACCGCCGCCGACACCGAGCAGCGCCGGAAAGGACAGGGTGATCCCTTCGGCGTCGTAGGGATACAGCACCAACGGGCCACCCACCGACTCCAGCGCCGGAAGCGCGAGGTCGCCGGGGGTGTAGCTGTAGACGTACAGAGCCCCCGAGACCCGCTCGAGGCACGACAGCAGCTCGGGCGGATCGGCCTCATCGAGCTTCACGTCGAGGTCGCCGCAGACCGCCGAGTAGTCCACGCAGAACGCCTCCAGCTCGGCCCGGGTCCGCAGGACCAGGTCTCCCTGGTAGGCGCCCTCACAGCTCCGCTCCACCCCGTCGCAGTCCTGGTCGATGCCGTCGTCCTCCACGTCGTTTGCGCCCGGATGCACCGAGCTGTCGCTGTCGTCGCAGTCCAGATCGTTGAGCACCGCCCCCACCGGCGGGCAGCAGCCCGGCTCGAGGGGCGCGCCCCCGAAGCCGTCTTCGTCAAGATCTTCGAAGAAGGCAACCAGCCCATCGGAGATCCCATCGTCCACCAGCCCGTCGCAGTCGTCGTCCCGGACGTTGCAGATCTCGGGGGCGCCCGGGAACACAGCGGGATCACGATCATCGCAGTCATCCGGGAGCGGGTGGCCGTCGCCGTCCACATCCACCTGAACAACAAGGACCGGGGGGCTGGGTACGGCCGGGATCTCTGGCGTGGCCGGGTCACAGCCTTTGTCTCCGCCACAGCCGGCGAGCCCCAGGACGAACGCCACGATGGCTCCAACACCGTACCCAGCGATCTCCACCCTCATCCTGGCTCCCTCCAACGTCCCCCGCAGTGTAGCACCGCACCCGTTGGCCCCGGTCACCAGCGACAAGGATCGCCCCCAGCGTTCCATATGCGCGACAGGGTTGGGGTGAACGTTCCATATGGGCTTCGCGGCTATCCCGGACCACCTGAAAACCAACGTTCGACCGTTGAGGCTCCCCTACAGAACTCCCGAGTGGAACCCTCACGCGGATCCTGTCGCGACAATGGAACGTTCAGGCCGCTCCTCGTTGCTCCAGGCCGCCCCAGCCCCAGAGCCCGGTTACCCCCCCTTCATGCTCGGTTTTCACTCCCAAACGCTCCCCGCTCTGGCCGCCACCCTGCTCCTGACCGCCTGCACACACACTCCCGCAGCGGTCTCGCCAGCGCCCCCGCCGCAACCCTGTGCGCTGATCCTCACCGACGATGACATCCCGTCGGGCTCCGCCACGGCCGGGGCGCTGTATGTCGAGGATGCCGAGCTGGGACGCCAGCTCCTGACCGCCGATGTGCTCGCCGCGGCTCGGGGATTCCTGCGAGCCGGCCAGTCCTGCGTCCACGTCGTGGACTCCCACAACGGAGCCATCGATCCAGAGCCGCTGGCGGAGCTGGGCGTCTCCGTGCTCACCCCAGACAACCAGCAGGTCTGGACCTGGCCCTTCCTGGGCCCCATGGAGGCCGACTACGCGGTGGCGGCCCTGATGGGCTTCCACTCGAACGCCGGGGCCGAGGGGTTCCGGCCCCATACCATCAACGACGCCATCCGAAGCCTGTCCATCCAGGGCCGAGAGCTGGGGGAGGTCGCGCACCTCAGCCTCGGACTGGCGGGCATGGGCATACCCGTGGGCCTGGTCAGCGGCGACATGAACGCCACCGCCGAGGCCCGAGCGCTCAACCCCGACGTCCAGGCGGTCACCGTGCGCTGGCTCGACGAGGACGGCCAGCCCGCCTTCTCGAGCTCCGAAGAGGCAAGCAGCGCCTTGGACGCGGCCGCCTTCGCTGCCTCCGAACTACCTGCAGGGAAGCTGGAGCTGGTGCCTCCCCTCGAGATACGCCTGCAGACCTGGTCCCGGGAGCGCATGGAGGATCTCGGCCGAGGACTGCCCGAAGCGTATGGAGCCTACCTGGAGGCCGAGCGCCCAGCCCTCGAGGCCCACCCCCTCGGGTCTCGAGTCTTCGCCTCGGGCCTGGCGACGGGCCCGGTCCAGGTGGAAGGCTACGGCATCACCTGGCTGGAGCAAGACCCCCTGGCAGCGTACCACAGCATCGCCTTCGCCGCGTGGTCGCTCCGGGGGGACAGCTCGGGCTGGGACGCGGTCTCCGAGGGCTACCGAGCCTACAGCCAAGGGCTGCACGACCAGGCACTGGCCGCCTACCAACGGGCCTTGGAGCTGGACCCCTACGACGTGGCGACACGCTGTCGCATGGGGGCCGCCTACCAGGCGCTGGGCCAGCTGGAGCAGGCCCTGGCCTCCTACGAATACGCCCTGGCTCGCCTGGACGAGGTGCGCGAGCCCCCCATGAAGCGCTGGTGCCAAGAAGGTCACGCCGAGGTGGCGCAGCAGCTCGACGATGGCGGGCCCGGAGCGGCCGCCGAGTGATTCGACGCCTGCTTCGGGCATCGCGCCGACCCAATTCCAGCAGCTCGCCCGGTTACGCCTCCTCCATGCGCACTCTCCCCGCCCTGCTCGCCCCCCTGCTCCTCACCGCCTGTCCCAGCGACCCCGAGGACACAGCGCCCGACGTGCCGCAGGGCCCGCCCCTGCCCATCGATCTGTGCGCCAGCTCCGGCTACGAGCTGCTGCCGGCGTCCAGCCTGGGCGTGCCAGTGGATCACGACGAGAACGACAGCTTCGATCTCGAGGGCGCCGCCCTGGACGGGCTGCTGAGCATGGCCGGCTACGAGAGCCTCACCCCGGTCTCGAACGGCCTGCGCCTGTTCAAATACCGCTACACCACCCAGGACCGCGGCCTGCCGATCGAGGCCACCGGCATGGTGGCCTTCCCCGACAAGCTGGACGAGACCCCCAGCGAGCCCTGGCCCGTGGCCCTGCTGCTGCACGGCTTCGCCGGCGCCAACGACGCCTGCGCCCCATCGGCCGACGCCTTCATCGGCCCAGCGATCCCTGCTCTACTGGCGGCCAACGGCTTCGTGGTCATCGCCCCGGACTACATCGGCATGAACGGCATGGGCGACGGCTCTACCGCCCACCACGCCCCCCTGGTGGGCGAGCAGGTCGCCATCGGCTCCTGGGACGCGGTGCGCGCAGGCCAGACCCTGCTGCGGGGCGAGCTGGCCGACGAGATCGAAGGCGAGCTGCGGGACGACCTGGTGATCTGGGGCGCCTCCCAGGGCGGCCACGCTGCCTTCTTCGTCGAGCTGGCCGGCCCCTACTACGCCCCGGAGTTCGAGGTCGCGGGCGTCGTGGCGTCCGCCCCGGCCCACAGCCTGGTGGCGGTCATCCAGCAGGCCATGGCGGAGTTCTCTGACCCCACCGCCCTGGCGGCCCTGACCCTGGTGGGCATGCGGCGCTGGTACCAGCAGCCGGATGATCTTCACGGCCTGCTCACCAACGAGGAGCCCTGGTACTTCGCCGACAACGTCGAGGAAGCCCTGATGGGCGAGATGGAGGAGTGCGAGCCCGACATCGACTTCGATCCCGACACCATCGACGAGGTCAGCGACATCTACACCCAGGACATCATCGAGGCCCTGCTGGCCAGCGACTGGGACGCCATCGAGCCCTGGTCCTGCTACCTGCACGAAAGCTCCGTCAGCTCATCCAGCATCCCCCGGCTACGCGAGACCCCGATGCTGGCGGTCTACGGCAGCGAGGACACCCTTGTGGTCCCAGAGCTTCAGCAGGACGACTTCGAGCTACTGTGCGAGCAGGGCTGGCAGCTCGAGCAGCTCGAGTGCGACATGGCCGCACACGCCGAGGGCACCCTCTGGTCCCTGCCCACCCAGCTGGACTGGCTGCGGGACCGCATCGCGGGGGTGGAGCTGGACGCAGGCCGGGCTTGCGTATGGAACGAGCCGACCTGCTGCGAGGCGACGCCCGAGGATGTTGACTGCGAGGGCTGATCCGCCCTACTCCGCCGTCTCGGCCCCCACGATGGTCACCCGCCACGCACCCGTGGTGCCCAGGTCGGTCCGGTCGCCGTCGTCGAAGCCCGAGGCGCTGCCCCAGAAGATGAAGGAGTCCACCGCGTAGGTGGCGCCGTCGTAGTAGTTGGACGCCACGATGTCGGGGTAGCCATCGGCGTTCAGGTCGGCGACCGCCGAGTTGTGGGAGCCGTAGGTGACCAGGGCGTCGGTGTCCGAGGCCACGAAGCCGCCGCCGTCGTCGTTGTAGTAGACGTAGCTGGTGGTCTCCCAGCTCGAGCTTCCGTCTCGGTAGCTGCTCAGGTAGATGTCTTCCCAGCCGTCGCCGTCGAAGTCCACCACCTCGACATCCCCCACACCATAGGCCGGCAGCGAGCTGCGCGTACTGGTGTTGTAGCCCAGCGCCGTGCCGAAGTAGACGTAGCTGCTCACGTAGTAGCTCGAGCCCGAGTAGTACTGGGCCCAGAGGATGTCGTTGCGGCCGTCCTGATCGAAGTCGGCCACCGCGACGTCCCGGGCGCCGTAGGTGGTCAGGGTGGTCAGGTCCGAGGTGGAGTAGCCGGCAGACGAACCGTGGTAGATGCGGCTGCTCGTGCTGTAGTTGCCGTCGTAGTAGGTGGGCAGCAGGATGTCGGTCCAGCCGTCCTCGTCCACGTCGGTGAGCAGCAGGCCGAAGCTGCGGTAGTTGGGCAGCGAGGTGTAGCTGGTGCCGTCCATGCGGGTGGAGCTGCCCCAATACACGTGGGAGTTCGTGTAGTCGTTGGTGTCGTAGTAGGTCGAGGTGACCAGGTCGGGCCAGCCGTCCTGATCCAGGTCCTCGATCTCGCAGTAGCGCACGCCGTAGTCCACCCACTCGCTGCTGTCGGAGCTCGAGTAGCCCGTGGCCGAGCCCCAGTAGATGTAGGTGTAGGTGCCGTAGTTTCCGTCGTAGTAGCCGGGCAGGACAATGTCCTTGTAGCCGTCGAGATCCAGGTCTCCGATGCAGCCGTTGATGGGGCCCCAGGAGCTGAGGTCGGTGGCATCCGAGGCGGAGAAGCCGGTGGAGCTGCCCCAGTAGATGATGCTGTCGGACTGATACGTGCTGTCGTCCCGGTAGCCCACGAACAGGATGTCCTTCCAGCCGTCCTCGTCGATGTCCTCCACCAGGGCCGCGTTGGCGCCGTTGGTGGGCAGGTCGGTGCGGTCGCTGTCGGAGTAGCCCGCCGCCGAGCCCCAGTAGACCGCCGAGTCGATCTCGTAGCTGGACGAGTCCCGTGCCTGGGCGAAGACCAGATCCGGGTAGCCGTCGCAGTTCAGGTCGCCGCACTCGTCACTGCCGTCGCAGTTCTGATCGACGCCGTCACCGGGGATGTCCGCCGCGGTGGGGTGGATGGTGGCATCCGTGTCGTCGCAGTCGCTCCCGGAGACCACGTGGCCAGAGGGCTGGGTACAGGCCTCGATCATGCCGTCGGCGTCGCCGTAGCCGTCTCCGTCCGCGTCCGCGTACCAGACGTAGCTGTCGTCGCCCTCGTAGTCCTCGGTCAGGCCGTCGCAGTCCCAGTCCACGCTGTCGCACAGCTCCTCGGCGTCGGGGTTGATGGTCGCATCCGTGTCGTCGCAGTCGCCGCCCGTGGCCGTGTAGCCGCTGGGCTCGGAGCAGGACAGGGAGGTGGTGCTCTCGTCGCCGTAGCCGTCGCCATCGGCGTCGGCGTACCAGGTGTCGGCGTCGACGGCGTCGGATTCATCGGTACTGCCGTCGCAGTCGTTGTCCACGCCGTCGCATGACTCGCTGGCAGCCGGGTTGATCGCTGCGTCGCCGTCGTCGCAGTCGCTGCCGGTAGCGGCATAGCCGCTGGGCATGTCGCAGGTGTCCACCGTGGAGGTTGAGCCGTAGCCGTCGCCGTCCGCGTCGGCATACCAGGTGGTGGCGTCCAAGGCGCCGTTGTCAGCGGTGCCGTCGCAGTCGTTGTCGGCACCGTCGCACAGCTCGGTCCCACCGGAGTGGCTGCTGGCGTCCAGGTCGTCGCAGTCGCTGCTGCTGGTCACGTAGCCGCTGGGCTGGGTGCAGGCGTCGGCGGTCAGATCGCTACCGCCCTCGCCGTCACCATCCGCGTCGTAGTACCAGGTGCTGGCGTCGCTGGCGCCGTCGTCCACCACTCCGTCGCAGTCGTCGTCGGTGCTGTTGCAGACCTCGCTGCCCGCCGGGCTGACGGTGGCGTCGCCGTCGTCACAGTCGCTGGCGTCGCTCACGGTGCCGCTGGGAGCGGTGCAGGCGATGGTGGCGCTGCTCAGGTCGCCGTAGCCGTCGCCATCCGCGTCGGTGTACCAGATGCCCACGTCGGCGGCGTCGGTGCCATCGGTGGAGCCGTCGCAGTCGTCGTCCACGCCGTTGCAGGTCTCGGTGGCGTCGGGGCTGATGCTGGCGTCGCCGTCGTCGCAGTCACCGGCGGTGGCGGTGAAGCCTGCGGGGCTGCTGCAGGACTCGACCCCCGTGCTGTCGTCTCCCCAGCCGTCGCCGTCGGTGTCGGCGTACCAGGTGGAGACATCGGCCGCATCCGACTCGTCCACGTCGCCGTCGCAGTCGTTGTCGATGCCATCGCACAGCTCGTCGGTGCCCGGGTTGGCCGCCGCCTCCGCGTCGTCGCAGTCACCCGCCAGGTCGGTATAGCCGGAGGGCTGATCGCA
>CAZHIK010000004.1:0-19109 GCA_964532635.1 uncultured Enterobacterales bacterium | reverse complement strand
CTCCACGGTGCTGGCCTCGTCGCCGTAGCCGTCACCGTCTGCATCGGTGTACCAGGTCGGCGCATCCAAGGCCTCCTCGTCGACGCTGTGGTCGCAGTCGTTGTCGATGCCGTCGCACAGCTCCGGGGCGCCCGGGTAGTTGGTGGCGTCGGCGTCGTCACACTCCTCGCAGGCGGCGAAACCGTCTCCATCCAGATCCTCGTACATCACCGAGCCGTCGCAGTTGTAGTCGTTGGGGTCGGCGCAGTCGGGCTCGTCGGCGCCCGGGTTGAAGGCCGCGTCGGTGTCGTCGCAGTCGCCCCCTTGGTCGATCCAGTCCTCGCCGGGCCGGCAGCCCTCGACGACCGAGGCGTCCACCCCGTAGCCGTCCCCGTCGGCGTCCAGGTACCAGGTGCCCATGTCCTCGTCGTCGCAGTCCTCGGTGTCGGGATCGCCGGTGTCTTCCGGGCACTCCTCGCACTCCTCGCACTCCTCGCACTCGGGGCAGGCGGCGGTGTCGTCCTTGCCGCAGGGTTCCTCGGTGCGACAGGCACTCAGGCCGAACAGGGCGAACAGCAGGATGATGGGGCGGATCATGGGGCCTCCATGGCTACCCGACGAGTGTAGGGCACCCGCGAGCATGGCGTACACTCCGATCTCGGGGAACTTCTCCGAAGCCGCGAGGTCGAGGGACCACAGCCATGTCCACCCTGCTCGCCCTGCTCCTGTCCTTCAGCGCGCCCGCCGGCGCGACGGCCCAGGCCCCCGATCGCATCGTCATCGATGGGGAGACGCTGCCCCTGATGGAGAGCCCCGTGTTCGGCTCGGGGCTCCCTTCTTTCCTGGGCCCGTGCTTCACGTCCAACTGGCGCGGCTACGTGGCCACCTGGTCCGTCCGGGACGACGCCCTGCACCTGGTGAAGATGGTCCGCTGCCGGGGCGAGCCCATCGACATCGAGCCCCGGCCTGCCACCTGGGTCGACCAGGAGCTCCGGGTGGGCCTGGGGGAGGTGGCCCGCTACGTCCACGGCGGCTGGGCCTCCACCTTCGAGCGGGAGCTGGTGCTCCACGTGCAGGACGGGATCGTCGTCTCCCGCGAGATCATCGAGTACCAACCCGAAGGCTACGGCCTGCTGGACCTGTGGGACATCTCCGTGTTCGTCCCCACGCCCCTGGTACAGGCCGCCGGAACGGACCCCTGTCTGCGCTACCAGGATGGGCGCAAGCGCTACGAACTCACCACGCCGGATGGTGGCCTGCACCTGGAGCTGAGCTTCGCTCGGGACAGGGACTTCGTGCCGAGCTTCGAAGACGAGGTCGGCACGGTAGCCTGGGAGCTCCGCCGGACCCGCGCTCGAGCGCTGGCCGAAGGATGGACCGAGGAGCGCCGGACTCGCTGGGGTGGTGAGGGTCGCTCCGCAACGGGACCCTACGCCTGGGTGAAGACGAAGCCGGGAGGGCGCTCGGTGCAGTACCGAGCCGCGGTGTCGGCCTGGAACGGCGTCTGGGAGATCACCCTGACCACCGACCGAGCCTCCATCGCGTCCTGGCCCGAGATGTGGGAGGTCCTGCTGCGGGGCCTGCCCGGATGAGCGTTCCCGAATTCGAATAATGAGCCTTCGCCCTTGAATCATCGGCGCCCACAACCGATGATGATGACATGAAGGCCCAAGCTGTCACCCTGCTCGCGCTGGGCTTGTCGATCTGCTCCGCTGAAGAGGAGATCCGCAAGCTGGACAGTGCACATGTTTCCCCCCAGGACACCGGGACGCCCGAGGACTCGGAGCCGCCGCCGGAGGACACCGCCCCGCCGGAGGACACCGCCCCGCCGGAGGACACGGCGCCCCCAGAGGACACAGCCCCTCCGGATCCCGAGCCGGTCTGCATCGAGCTGGACTTCGACACCGACGCCGACGGCAACCCCATCCTGGCGGGCCAAGACATCGCCGAAGTCTACGCCGGCTGGGGCGTGCACATCGCGACCTGGGACCAGGGCATGGTCTACGAGGGCCTGGGCATCGCCTTCGACTCGTCGAACCCGCCGGGTACCGACTACGACCTGGGCACCCCCAACGAGGCCTACGGCGGACCCGGTACGGGAGACGGTGGACTCAGCAACGACGAGGCGCTGTACAACCTGCTGATCCGGGCGGAGAACACCACCGACGAAGACGGCGATGGGCTGGTGGACGTACCCGACGACCACGTCTATGGCGGCACCTTCGTGATCACGCTGGACACGCCGCAGTGCATGACCGGCATCGACTTCATCGACATCGACGAGACCCCCGCCACCATCATCCTGATGGACGACGAGGGTAACGAGCTGGCCACCCTGACCGGCAACCACAACGGCGACAACGCCCGGGAGACCGTGGAGCCCAACGTCTGCGATGTCTCGGAGGTCAGCATCACCCTGACGGGCAGCGGCGCCATGGACCGGATCGGCTTCTGCGACTACGTCCCCCCCTGCGAGACCAGCCTGATCTACGGCGTGGAAGACCAGAGCTACGCGGACAGCCAGCTGTTCGTGCTGGACACCGAGACGGGCACCGAGACCCTGCTGGGCCCGCTGTACGCTGACTACGACCTCGAGTCCATCGAAGTGGACGACGCCAGCGGGGCCCTGTACGTCATCGCCGCCGGCGGCGGCTCTCACGACGGCGAGCTGTTCGAGGTGGACAAGGACACCGGGGCCCTGACCCTGATCTCCACCACCGACAGCGGGCGAGAGATCGTCTCCATGGCCTTCCACCCCGACGGCTCCCTCTGGGCCTACCGGGAGCACACCGGCCTGGTGACCGTGAACCGCAACACCGGCGAGACCACCACCGTCTGGGAGGCGGCCGACAGCGACGTGCCCGACAACTGGGAGGGTATCGCCTGGGACGCCGACGGCACCACGCTGTACGCCGTGAGCGCACGCGACCTGATCCGCTGGGATCCGGCCACCGAGACCGCCGAGCAGATCTGCGGTGATGACTTCATGCCCAACTGCTCCGAGTCCATGGACATCTCACCCGAGGGAGTGATCCACGTGGGCCTGCACGCAGAGTCCAAGGACGGCCACGACATCGTGACCCTCGATCCCGAGACCTGCACGCTGGGCACGGACGCATGGGTCCTCGACGCCCAGGATGTCGAGGGCATCGCCTTCGAGGTCTGCGAGTAGGGTTCAGCGCCTGGTCGCCGCTCAGTGTTCACGCGAGCGGTAGGCCTCGATCACGGTCCTGATGTCGTACAGCGCGTCGCTATAGGTCAATTCGTCGCTGCTCTCCCAGGCGCCAGACAGCCTCTCAACACCTCCGGCGTGATGATACCGTGCCAGCACCCGCTGCACGTAGGCGAGCGTGAACCCACAGACCTCACCACCGCACCTCTGCTCCACAGCCTGGGGACCAGCGTTGTAGGCGGAGAGCGCGAGATCCAGGTGCCCATCGAAGCGACGGAGCATCTCGGCGAGATAGCGACAACCACCATGGATGTTCTGCCAAGGATCGTAGGGATCGTCGACTCCCATTGCCCGAGCGGTCTCCGGCATGAGCTGCATGAGCCCGATCGCACCGGCGCTGGAGACCGCATCGGACCGATAGTTGCTCTCGGTCCGGATCACGGCATGGATGAGTTCACGCGGCAGCCCATACAGCTCCGAAGCGCTCTCGACCATAGGCTCCAGCTCCGCAGCCCGCCTCTCCGCGCTCGCCTCACCCGCGCCCAGCAGCGCGGAAGCCAATACCACAGCAACAGGACCGAGCATCAGAACCTGCTCCCAACCACGGCGTCGCACCGCGGATTCAGCCGTTCGAGCCATGGTGCACCAAGCCAGTCTTGCACCAAGGAAGGACTGGACACGAGACTGCACGCAGCCACCAGCGCCTGCTCACGGTCGCCGTGCTCCACCGCGGTGAGGAAAACCAGCTTGTCGAGGACCGCGGCCGTGTAGGCAGACTGCAGGTCAGCGGGCTCTTCGGGAAACATCTTTCGCAGCTGGACGAACGCGTACAGCGCACTCGCCAGCTCGCCCTCTTCCAGAGCCTCTACACCCGCCACGAGGGCGCCTTCGGGATCTCGGATGTCCGCGGTCGGCGTGGGGAGCTCGAGGACTGGCTGAAGGGGGGCGGGGGTGATGGGCTCGGGAGGGGCGTGCTTGCAGCCACCGACGAGCAGAAGCAGGGCGACGTGGAGGGGGGCTCGCATGTTCATCTCCGTGGTGGGAGGCGTCATGAAGGAGGACGCCTGCAGTCAGTATAGGGAAAGCCGCTCCTGTGCGCAAGATTTTTCTTGTGTGCAGAAATTACTTCGGCTACGATGCCCATGAGTTACCGAGGAACCTCCCATGCCACGCCGATTCTTTCTCCTAATCCTGCTCTCGGTCACCATCGCTGCCTGCCTGGGCTACACGCTCTCCTGGCTTCCCTTGGACCTGGAGCAAGGCTGGAAGCGGGTCGCCGAGATCTACGAGATCCTCGGACCCTTCGGAGTGCTCCTGATCGTCATCGCGCTGTTCGTGATCTCGTCCGTCGTGGACATGGCGAGGTTCAACAGCGAGGCGGTCAGGCTGGTCGCCATCATCCCGAGGCTTCGCTTCTGGGGACGCGAGCTGGCCCCGAACGTTGGCTTGCTGGGCACGGTCTCGGGCGCCGGGCTCGCCCTGCGACAGGGCGCCCGGGAGATGTCCGAGGGTCTCGGTGAGGCCATCTACACGACCCTCTTTGGCGGCGTCATCCTGGTTGGAGCCGTGCTCGCAGAGGGCTACATCCGCCGCCGCCTGAACGCTCTGGACGACGCCCCCCCCCCTGCCCGAGCCCGAGAAGACCTGCAGCCGGCTCCCGCCAGGCTCGTCGATTCAGGGGCCTGACTATGCAGCAGACCCATGAAGCATCGGCCCCGAGCGGCAGCGTCTTCAGCCCACTGATGATCGACGTCGTGCTACTGCTGTTCCTGGCAGCCATCGGGTTGGTAGGGGATCCGCCCGAGGACAACGCCGAGGTGGTCTACCTCGTGGTGACCCGGACCGAGGTGCTGCTGGTGGAGGAGGACCAGACCAAGCAGCGGGCGGCCTCCCTCGAGGCCCTGGACCACCTGCTCCCACCGGCCGGGAGCGAAGTGCATGTGTTCGTGTCGGATCTGGCCCTCTTCCAGCGGGCCCGCCGAGTGGCGCAGCAGGTCAAGAAGACCGGTAGCAAGGTGAAAATCCTCCTCCCAGACCCACCTGCGGCAGCGGTGGCCGGGACATCGTGATCCTGGAGACGGACATGGCACGCAAGTTCATTCTCCTCGTCTTCGCAGCGGCCGTGCTGGCCCTGATCCTGTGGAATCCCGACGCCCCCCGAGAATCGGGCGAAGCCCTCAGGAAGCCCCTCACAGCGTCCAACGCGCCATCACCACCACCCGAAATCCACCCGAGCCCGCACCGGCTCCGCGGTCCCCGCAAAACTGGGGACCACACGACACCCGAGCTGGCACCGACCCCCTCTCCTTGGCTGACCGAGATGCGGCCTCCACCTCCGGAAAAGCCCTTGTCCGCCCCCCCCTGCTCCAGACCCGATCCCATCGATCTCCAACACTCGCAGGACGATGAGCTACACGCCTCACTGGAGGCCGAGTGCCGCGCGCGGATCGGGCGTGCTCTCCGGAGCTACATCCGACAGCGGAACGCTGGCTCGAGGCCCTCTCCAGTGCACATCGACTGCGGTGCCTACGAGCACAGCGTCGGGCTGGGGCCTTCGTGAACACCGAGCCCTCCAGGGTGCGCGTGCTCATCCTGTTGTGCTGGATGACGCTGTGTGGCACCGCCTGGGGAGCCACCAGCCTGTGGCTGGTGGCCGAACCCGAGCGGCCATCACCGGCGCCCCGAGTGGGCCGGGACATCCCCCTCCCTGTCGCGAGCATCTCGAGCGAGCCCAAGGAGGCACCGATCGCGCTCCCGACGGCACCGAGAGTGAGGGGACGCCCGTTTCGCGACGACTGCTCCGGCTACCTCGCCGCACGGTACGCCCAGCTCGGCTGGCACATCGAGGGCAGCGTGCGAGATCTCCATCGTCTGGCGGAGCGAAGGGGGCTCCTTCACCGCAGGCTCATCCCGCAGGTCGGTGACATCGCGTTCTATGACAACACCTGGGACCGCAACGGGAACGGACGGTGGGATGACACACTCACCCACGGAGCCATCGTCGAGGAGATCGACGAGCAGGGCCGCATCCGCCTCAGCCACTGGGGGAGCGGCGGGGAGGCCGTGCTGTTCATGGACCTCTCGAATCCACGGCTCCATCACGACGAAGCCGGTGAGGTACTCAACAGCACCCTGAGGGCAGGAGGAGCAGGTGGGGAGCGGTCGCTGACGGGAGCGCTCTGGGTCGGCTTCGGCAGCCTGTGGATGCTGGATAGGCACGACCGGATCTTTCCTCGCCCGGACGCACCTCCTCCACCGGCGCCACCAGGAGGGTAGCGGGCGCGACGCCCTATCGACCGTCCAGCAGCCGATCCGCGAAGTACCGTGGCGAGCCGCGCTGGAGCATCGCGAGCCGCGTACCCTCGACGTCGTAGGGGACGCGGACGAAGTGGATCTCGCAGCGCTCGGTGCACACCCAGGCCCAGGCGGCGCGAGGATCGCCGGTGCGTGGCTGGCCCACAGAGCCCGGGTTGACTATCGCGGGCACCTCGGGCAGGGACCGCATGACCTCACTTCGCCGGGTCCGATCCCGGGAGAAGCGCAGCGTGACCTCCCACCAAGGTCCCCGGGGGCGCGCGCTCCACATAGCCGAGAGGTGGCTGTGACCGAGCACCAAGGCTCCCTCGAAAGGCTTCGCGCGGTACTCCCTGGTCGCAGCGAAGTTGTCCAACACGTAGGTCTCCAACGGCCGGGGTGGGGGCTCCCAGTGTCCTCCGTGGCAGACAGTGAGCCTCGTGGCGACAGCCCGTCGGCCAATGGGGAGTCCGGCCAGCCACTCGAGGAGGTCGGGGCGCGAGTCCAACGCCTGCCGGTGGCCCTCGAGCACTCTCGCTGTGTCCTCGGCACGGGCTCCGCCCAGCCGGGTGGGGAGATCCCGACCGAACCAGCGAGGTCCTGGATGCTCCAAGCGCGCGGGCCCTTCGGCGATATCTGGGGGCATCCCCAGGGCCATCACATCATGGTTGCCCAGGACAGCCCTCTCCTCGATGCCCGGAACCTGCTGGAGGCACTCCAGGGTCTCCACGGGCCACGCGCCATACCCCAAGATGTCACCGCAAGATGCGACCGCTTCGATCCCTTGCTCTTCGACGTCGGCCAGCACCGCTCGGAGCGCCGGCAGGTTGGCGTGGATGTCCGAGAGGAACCCGATCCTCATAGGGGGAAGCCCTCGAGTGCATCGGCATAGGTCGCCCGAAGCTCTTCCCATGGCGCCTCTGCGCCCGCCCTCGGTGCCACACCCCGAGCCTGCTCCAGCAGGGGAGTCATCGCCGTGAAGAACCGACCGAGGTCAGCGCCGAACAGCGCTCCACGGTCCTGGTTGTCGAGCTCCTTGGAGAGCCTGTGGACGAGGTCGCCCTCGAACTGCAGCCCAAGGTCACCGACAAAGCTCAACTCCCGCTCCAGCACTCTCCTCTCCAACCAACCCAGCAGCACGGGGTTGGCGGGCGCCAGCACCACCAGATCGAGCAGTGCCCTGGTGATCTCGTCGTCACCGTGCGCCCGCTCCAACGCGTCGATCATCGCGCGCAGCCCGGCGGTGGCCGTGAAGGCGTCCTCGATCCGCTTTCTCCCCTGCGCGATGGCCATCCAAAGATCGAGCAGATCGTCCCGGGCCTTGGACAGTTGACGCAGGTTCTCGGTAGCCTGGTCAGAGGCCTGCTGGCTCGCTGACAGGGGGCTCTCCACCGCCCTCAACTCCTCCTCGGAAGGGAGCGCGGGCCAGCACTCGGGGTCTGGCCCGGGCAGCAGGACATCGGCGTCGCTGGGACGACCGTTGGTGCCAGGCAGGAGGGCCGAGACCTCCTCGAGCCCCCCGAGGTCCGCACGCGCCACCGCTGCGGCCACCCACAACCCAAGCCGCCAGTGGGCGTCCTTGCGCAGGAAGAAGCGCTCGGCGTGGACCCGACGTCGCTGTACCAAGTCCCACATGGCTTTCGCCTGCTCGCGCACCGCCTCCACACCCTCGACGCGCTCTCCGTTGGGACCACCGAACAGCGCGAAGCCATCGATTCGGAGGCGATCCCCGCAGCGGTGCTCGACGTAGTCCAGGTCGGCCATGAGGTCATCACAGAGCGAGGTCTCGTCCAGGAAGTTCCCACTCGAGAAGCGCTCCTGGATGGTGTGTCGGCGCTTCGCGGCACGGCCGTGGGGATCCAATCCCTCCTGCAGCACCGTGCGCGCTGGCCGCGGCGGATCCTTGGCGCCCATCAGGGCGGTCACCTCGATCCAATCGCTCCAGTCCAGCTCGAGCTGACGCTCGAGCGACCTGATCTCCGGGTGGTGCTCGAGCGAGGGGGCCTCCAGGGCCTTCCTCAGCTCCCCGCGCGCGCGGTCGAACAACCCGGTGCGGCGAGCTTCACGACAGAGGCTCCGCAGGCGCTTCAGCAGGCGCAGGTGGCCGCGAACCTTGGTGGTCACTTCCTGCGCACGCCGCTGCAGCTCCCGAAGCGCGCCAGCCGTACCCCCCGGCTCACCGATGGCGTACAGGACGTCCTCAGCAAGCATCACATTGCCCTGGACCTGCCTCTGCTTCTCGTCGAGCCTGTCCAGCCCGGTGGTGATCCCCTCCTCGATGTCCTCGCAGACCTCCAGCTCTCGCTCGAGGAGTTCTCGGACCCGACCGAGGGCCGCGACCATCGCCCTGGAGCGGACCGCACCCCTGGCCTCGTAGAACACCAGCGGCAGCGAGCGCAGCGTGGCCTCGAGGCTCGTCCCCTCTCCGCGGAAGGCCCGGAGACTGTCACGACCCCAGCCGCGGAACCACTCCTCCAGCCAGCGCGCAGCCTCCGGCTCGTGCAGGGATCCGGGACGACAGAGGGTGCGGAACGCACGCTCCGGCTGCCCTTCGTCCACGTCCAGCCGCAGCAGAGCCGACTCGATGGCCGCCACGCGCTCCCAGAGCCGTGCCAACTCCTCCTGGGGCACGTTCTCTCGATACTGCAGCCCATCGAGTACGCGGCCGGCCGCCTTGGTCTCGCCCTGTCCGAGCATGGCAGGGACCGCCCTGGCACACAGCGCCTCATCCACCTGGGCCCAGACCTCGCGGGTGCGCGTGCCGGTAGGATCGCGTCCGCGCACATCGAGCAGCACCCCGCGGGCCTCGAGGACCTCTCCATCGCGAAGCAGATCATGAGCGTGCTGGACGGCCGCGCCCACCAACTGCCACCTGAGCCGATCCTGCTCCACCAGGAAGGCGGGAAGCCCGCGCAGCAGCTTCAAGGTCTCCCGAGCAGCAGCCGACTCTCCGACAGCCAACTGCGCGTCCACGGCATCGTGAAGGCGCTTCGCGTGCCGGAGGCCATGATCGCGGCGCTGTTCACGCAGGCGCTTGAAGCTGTCCGCAGGGCAGTAGCGCTGGTCGAGGGTGCCCTGCTCTCCCACCAGGCCGTCGAGTACCGCGAAGGCCTCGGCGAAGTCGTCGTTGTCCACATGCTCTGCAGCCAGCCTCAGCGCCTCGTCCGCCTCGTGGTGGGCGTGGCCGACCCGGCGCAGGAAGTCGTCGATGTCCTGCATCTGGCGCTCGTCCAGCGCCGCCTCTCGGGCTTGCCTGAGGGTCGCCTCGGCGGCCTCGTAGCCGACCTGGCGGAGCAGGCGCTGCCCGCGCTCCCACAGCAGACGGAACCATAGCCCCTTCTCGGCGTTACCCCCGAGTTGGCCCTGATGGGGCTGCAGGTGCTGATAGGCCTCCTCGATGGCACCGTGCCTGAGGGCCTGCTGGGCGGCCTCCACGGCCGTGGAGCGGCTCTGGGCGCTCTCCAGCAGGCGCCGCCGCTGCAGGGCCTGCTCGAGCACCCAGCCGGGGAATCCTGGGCTGGCGGCCCGCGCCGCCTCAATCTCATCGATCAGCGCGCCGACCTCGGTCAGGGAGCCGGCACCAGCGCCACCCTCCTCGACCAGGGTGCGGTAGCGGGGCTCTATGGACATCACCGCATCGAGCACCGCGTGCAGCTCGGTGATTCGTCCGGGAAGCCGCACGGCCTGCTCGAGGTAGGACTCGGCGGTCTCGTCGCCGCAGGCTGCCGATCTCTGGATGAGCCTGGCGATCCCCTGCAGACCGTGGGCGACCTCCAGAGGGGGGGTCCGCTCGCGCGCGACCGAGGGCTGCCTGGCCTCGTACAGAGCAGCGTGGGCCTTGTCGCAGCCCAAGACGGCGGGGCTGATCTCGGCGTTGATCAACCGCCGGGTGGCGCTGCCCCGCAGGACGGGCACTTCCGGGTGGTCGGGCACCCGATCACAGGCCTCGAGAGCTGCCTCGAGGGCGTCGGCCCAGCGCTGCTCGCCGAGCGCCTCGCGACAGCTGTCGAGGGCGCGCAGGCCACCGAGATGCTGCTTCGACCAGGCCTCGATCTTCCGGCGGGCCGCGGAGACCTTCTCCAAGTCCTCCGGGGTCAGCAGCCCCTGCCTGAGCTGCTCCATCTTGTCCAGGTTCGTCTGTGCGCCCCGCTCGTCGAAGCTCTCGAGACACAGATCGATGCTGCCGCCCCACTCCCCGATCTTGCGGTGGTAGCTCTCACGCGCCTTGTTGACCAACAGGGCGTGGATCTCCCGCACGGTCTTGCCAGAGACGGGCTCGACGTAGTCCGGCCCCAGCAAGGACTCCTGCTCCTCGACCCACTCCAGCTCGCTGTCCACGTCATCCAACAGCTCGAGGGTCGTCGCGATAGCCGTGAGCCGGGTGGTGAGATCCTTGAAGGTGGACAGGCGCCTCTTCAGCTCGTCGACCTGGGCCTGATGCTCCGGCAGGAAGGACACGCCGGCGAGGGTGCCGAGCAGGGACCGGACCTTGTGGTAGGTGGGCTCGAGCAACACCAGCTCGCCCTGTTTGAGCAGTTCGGCCTGATCCTCGCGCTGCCGAACCACCATTTCGGCCTCGGCGATCCGCTCCTCGAGCTCGAGCACCTCGACCCCAAACACCTTGGTACAGGCTCGCAGGTCCTTGAGGTGCCTGCGGGCGCGGCGGATGTTGTCCTCCTCGAGGGCTCGGGCCGCGAGCCCGACCAGCCGCTCGACCGTGCTCCGCCGGCGGGCCCTGACCTGCTGGAGCAGCTCCGCCGCCTGCTCGTGCAGCTCGGCCTGTGGCTCCAAGAGGGCTTCGGCCCGGTCGAAGTGATGCTGGTCCAGCTCGCGCCGGGCTCGCTGCAGGATCATCTGTACGTCGATGGTCATTCGCCACCTTCCCCGTCTTTGATGTCACAAACCGCCCGAAGGAAGAGACTGGCAGTATTGGATCCATACGTAGAGTCCCTGTTGATCCACGCCTCCGCTTGGCAGTCACAGCTGTTGTTCTTGCCTCCACTCAACGAAAAACCCCAGAGCAACACCCCACGATCGTTGTACTCGTCAGGGGCTGTGGTGATGGAGAAGGACCTACACCACATCGTAGGATCCATGCCTCCTCCCGGACCGCTCCGACCGGACCTCTGCCAACCAAACTTGCTTATCGAACCCACATCCTGCGGGGTGAAGGTGGTCTCCGCGGCTCGATACTGGCAGCCCATGTGCTCCTCGTGAGCACAAACCCGAACGATCCGATGCAACAAACCCGCCGCCGCCTGCTCAGGTTCCACGACGCCGCCCGAACCCTCCGAGTGCCCCTCGAGATCGCCGGCTACCGATCCCCGGTGTGCGGCCAGCAAGCCATCAGGCTCCGCCCCATCCAGTCCCCTGTCATCACCGTGGCCGCCGCCCGTCGCCCCGCCTTCTGCGGGCTCGGACGCCGCCGAGGCGCTGTCCGATGACCTTCCGCTGCCCGACGATCTCACGGTGCCAGCGCTGGAGGCCCTACCACCAGTCCCACCAGTCGGCGCCGGGGCGCCACCCCCGTCGAGGCTCCCATCTTCCGAGGTTTCCTCGCCCCCCTGCCTAGCGCGCGCAATCCGTGAGTGCTCCTCCTCGGATAGCGTTCTGGCCGAGACACTCGAGACGGACGCGTTCCACATCTGGGCCGGCTTGGTGTTGAAGGTCGACAGCGCTGTACTACTCCTTGGGCAACCGAAAGCGTCGCTCTCAAAACGGGTATTCGCGATCACTTCCTCACCACAGGCCACGTCTGCGTACTGAATCAACCACGGCGACAGCGGGAGCCGTTCGGACGTCTGCCAGAGCTCCTCACCCATCTTGGAGAGCCGAGCGGTGTTCTGGCCATCCTCAAAGAGAAGCCAGATGGACTCCTCGTCACACGAAACCTGTCGGCGAGGCACAGCCAGGAGCACGCTCCAAGAGACAGGCTGTAGCTCGACTTTCTCCGGGACATCGACACTCGACGGGAACCGGTGGCTCAGCCAGCCGACCGCGATGAGGCAGCCAGCCGAGTCGGTGCCCTCGAGGGCGACAGAGTACTCCTCGTTCGTTTCGGGAGACTCGGAGATGGATATGAGCAGTGGACCACCAAGCGCCTCGGTTCCCGAGTACGGGCGCGAGCCCAGGACGATCCCACCAGAAGAGACCGTCACCGAGACCTTCGACAGACGCTCCCGGAGCTTGCCCTGGTACGCTCCCTTTGACACCTCGACTTCAGGGCGCGGCCCGGGGCCCTCCAGCTCGAGCGACACCAAAGGATAGCTCTCCTCGCCGAAGATGATGGGGATGAGAATCGCTCCGCCCACCACCGCGACCGCGACCAGGGCCAGCGTCACACCCCGCGCCAGCCACTTCCACAGGCGCCGCCCACCAGCCCTGCCGCCCGGCCTTCCGACGGGATCGGTTGGGGTGAGTGGCGGAGCCCGAGGCGGCACCGTGGCGGCAGGAGCCACCAAAGCTGTCGAGACGGGAAGAGGCTCCTCCGGGGGAGGCGCTTCGGAGGGGGGCACTTCGGAGGGGGGCACTTCGGAGGGGGGCACTTCGGAGGAAGGTTCCTCTGACGGAAGCTCGGCAGTGAGAGCAGGCTCGACGGTCGGCGCGAGTGAGGACTCGATCAAGGTGAGGAGCCGATGGGCAATATCGAAGACCAGATGGTCTTTGAGGCCGAACTCCGCCAAGCTGTAGAAGTCCGCCTGCAGATCGCCGAGGCTCGAGGTGGAATGCTCCACGGCTCCGCTCGCACTGGGGGGACCGAAGCCCCTGAGGCGCTCCAGCACCTTGCCCAGCTCCGCAACGACCAGGCTCACCCGGGCCAAGAGACCGGACCACTCATCGTCAGGAAGGACTTTGCCGTCCAGTGCCTCCATCCGCCCACGGAGATCGAGGAGCTCATCGCGGTACACCCCGACCTGGCCGACCGCGGAGGAGAGGTGGGTGCATTCCTCCGACAGGGGCAGCTGGTCGAGGAGCCGCTGCGCCGCGATCATCAGGCTGCGCACAGCCTCTGGATCGGTATCCTCTCCTGGGGGGGGCTCTGTTCGGGACCGCGCGACCTCGTACCCCTGCCCAGCTTCGAGAGCCGTGACGATCGTCTGCGCCTCAGGAGGAGGTGGGGCAGGCGGGGGTGGAGCCGGAGCCGTTTGGGCCGCCTCCGGAACCGGGGGCGCAGCAGGGACCTCGAGAATCTCACCCAGCCAGACTGGAGGTACCAAGTCCACCGACTCGAGCCTGACCGCCGCTTCGCGGATCCACTCGATGCCATCGCTGTCTGGTTTGGATGCTCCATCAGCCGTCACGAACCCTACGCCAGGCTCCCCTTCCTGCAGCAGTGCGAGGTAGCGGTCCGCAACCGCGCTCCTCATGCGCGCCGACCAGCCTTCGATCCACTTTCGACGTCGCCCGGATTGCCCGGCCGCGGCTTCGGCCTGTCCGCGAGCAGAGAACCACAGCCCGAGCAATCCCTCGGGATCCTCGGAGGACTCCAGGTTCAGCTCGAGGTCGACCAGGGCCAACATCGCCCTCGCCTCGTCGTACAGCGTCCGACGGACACGGAGCGCCCTCTCGATGATCCCTTCGAGAAGCCGCTTCGCCTGGTCGAGGTCGCCCCCCTGGAGCGCCCGGAGACAGCGCTCGTTGTCCAGGCGGAGCCGCTTCAAGAGCAGGTTGTCTTGCTCGATCTCATCCTGCCTCTGCAGCGCCGTCGCCTTGTCGTCGCTCACGGGCTGGGGCGAGCTGAAGGCTGTGCCCAGGCTGGGCAACAGACGAACACGCGGCCCGTAGGGCAAGGCGGCGACCTTCGGATCCCACTGCTCGGCGTCGGAGAACGCCGTCGTGGCGGCGTCCAGGTCCTTCAGCGCCCCTTTGGCTCTGAAGCGGTCCCAGGCCGAGCGACCCTCGGTTCGGAGCCGAAGCAACCAAGCCTCGGCAACAACGCGCTCGCCGTGCTCTCGCGCGGGGCCCTCGGGCAGGCACCCGATGAGGCTGTCGGCCCTGGCGATGACATCCTCCGGCCGATCACGGCGGAGCGACCCGAAGGCCGGGACCCAGCAGGCCAGCGCCTCTGGGGTTGGCTCATCCCCCCCCTCGGCGATCTGCTCCAGGAAGTGGACGATTCGCACCAGGGGAAGGAGATCGGCGTGCAGCTGTGCCTGGGTCCTGGCCTCCTGCAGGCCCTCCCGCCAATCGCCCTCGTTCAACCGAGCCAACACTGGAGAGAGCACCCCCTCGACATAGTCAGCCGCAAGCGCGTCGGAGCAATAGGCGAGCTGCTCCTCGTTCTCGTCCCGTAGGTCCTGGAGTTCCCCTTCGCTGGGACCGTCCAGTGGGAACGTTCCCTGTGTGATCACGCGGGCGAGGCGTTGCTCCGCCGCCAGACGAAGTGTGTACTCGTGCTCGAGGGCCGCTCGGCCCCCCACTCGCTCCCGCAACTCCTCGGCCTCTCGGACCAGGTCGACCGGCTCGCTCCGCCAGGCCCCGGCCGCCCGAGCCAGATCCTGCCAGAGATCCTCGGCGCCGGAATAGGGATCACCCTCGTCCCCGGTCAGGCCCCGGCGCAGGATGTTCCGCGCAAGGGGGCTTAGGTGTTCCCAGCCGGGCGGGTCCGGCGCATTGGGCTGCGGGCGGTGCTCGGCGGTCCGGGTCAGCCCGAACAGCATGTTGTCCAGCCGGAGCACCACCCACTGGAGATCCTTCTTCCGCTCGTCCAGGGTGAGGGTGATGTTCCCGTTCCAGTCCACCAGCATGAGCGGATCACGGTCCCATCGCTCCGGAACCCAGATGGCGTCCGGCTTGAGGGCGTCCCAGCAGCTCTGGCCGATGCTGTGGTTGATGCGGACCACGGTAGCCAACTGGAAGGCGAGCCAGAGCGCCTGATCCTCCGGCAGGACCGTGGCGTCTCCCAGCTCTCGCGAGACCTCGGTCAGGTGGACGATCAGCTCGTCGAGACGCTCCCCCGGGGCCCTGTCCTCGACAAACCAGGCGTCCCCATCGCAATGCCCTCGGTCGTGGACACGGGGGAAGAACGAAAGACCCACGGGCAGGGCAAGCTCGGTGGGCAGCCCCTCGAGGATACTCGGCGCGGCGGCCCAAAGCTCCCGCAGGGTGTCGGCTTCACGCCCGTAGAGTTCGACCGCCTTGGCGTTGCCGATCCGCGCACTCCGCACCACCAGCGGAGGCCCGTCGTGGCCGCGAGGGGTGGCGAGCCAGACACGGGCGACCAGCCCGGTGTCCTTGCCAGAGATCTCCTCCGCGATGACGTAGCCACGCCGGCCCTCCCAGAGGACGGGGGAGCCGATCTCCAGCGTCGCGCCAATCTCGAGACCCATGTTCAGGCCTCCTCGTCGGGCTCGTAGCGCAAGGTGTAGCCTGGGTATCCAGGGACACCGGCCTGCCCTGCGCGCCCTTGCTGGAAGCGGATCGGCAGGCCTCGCTCACCGATCTCCACCAGGACACCGGAGACGGTGCGACGAGCCCTGATGGTGTCACGTCGAAACTCGAAGCCCATCCGGCCAAGGGGCAGTGTGCGGGACCACCGACCCGGCGGGCGCAGGCGAGGCAGGTGCCGCGCGCACGCGGAGATCCCGCCCGGAGGGCTCTCCCAGCAGACCAGCCCTAGCGCGTCGTGCACCTGCAGGCGCCCGGAGGGGCGCAGCCGCGCCAGGAACCGGTCACCGAGAACGTCCGGACCCACGAGGTAGAACAAGAACCCCAGCAGAGCCAGCCCCGCGGCCTTCCCGGCGAGCATCATGTAGTGCCAGCGCTTGCTCACGGCGGGCAGGGTCAGCGCGCACTCCCCTGGAAGCATGGCCTCGTCCGACGCGCGCCCCAGAGGGAACAGGAAGATCGGGACCTCGTCCAGCGGGACATCGCCGGGCAGGCGCGCCAGGAGGCGGCCGGGGGTGGAGCCGTAGGGGGTGAACTCCACCTCACCCAGCGTCTCGAGCCTGTCCGGACCGCCGATGCGGAGCAGGTAGACCTGCGAGCCACCGCCAAGGTCCACCGGACCATCCGGGCCGCAGGTGTCGAGGTACAGGTCTCTGGGGCGACGACTGGGGCGGGGCTCGCGGTCCGCAGGCAGGCAGAGCCTGTAGTAGGGAGCACGATGGGGCGCGATCTCCACTCTGTCCGACGCCCGAGGCGCGCTGGGATCGACCGAAGGGCCACCGGTTGCCTGCCCATCGGAGGTCCTCCAGGCGCTGTCGCCCTCGCCGAGCTGTCCCAACAAGCCCTGGACGTTCCAGCCCACCACGAACTCGAGGACCGGGTCACCCTCCAGCAGCTCGTCGGGCAGCTTCGAGATGTCGAGACGGAACGCACCGACGGCATCCACGTCCGAGAGGACGTGGCCCTCGCGCTGGCTCTCCTCACGGCCCTGCCAAGTGAGCGCCTCCGGGACGTCCTGCCCGTTGACGGTGACACGGAACGGAGGCTTCTTGCGTACGAAGCCCGCAGCTCTGGGCTCGCCGGTCGGGGACAGCCCGTCGCGCAGCAGGATGGAGAACCGCGCGTCTCGGCCCGCGGAGACGTGGTAGACACCATGCTCGTCCTGCTCGATCAGCGATGGGCCGGAAGGATCGCTGGGGTCCAGGGGCTCGGCGACCACCTCGACCTGGGGAATCTGGGCCAGCGCCAGGATGCCCCAGCCGAAGGCGGTGCCGAGTCCGTCGATAGAGAGCGTGGTCGAAGCACCCGAGGGCGCCGTGGGGCGCAGGTGGTAGTACACGAACGGCGCGTTCGAGCCGCACGCCGACGCGGCCGCGGTCTCGCTCCCCAGCAGCAGCTCGGCCTTGGACGTGGCCGAGGTCCAGTCCGGTGCGCACGGTCCTTCATCCGCCCCATCACTCCTGACGGAAGGAGCATAGCCGTACAGCGACACCAGGTCGGCGTAGGGGGGAAAGTCGATCTTCACGCTCGACTGACCCTGCACCACCGGGACGCTCGCCCGCAGGGTCTGCGGGTCGGAGACCATGTCGACCAGCTTCTCGTGGACCTGCATCGACACGCCGGAGACGTCGAAGCTGGCCACCCGATCCGAGGACCGCGAGTCGAGCCTGGTCGGGATGAGCCCGCCGCGCCCCGACATCTCCTCCCACACCTTGCGCTGCTCCCCGATGTAGTACTCGATGCCATGACCGTCGGAGGCGACGTACCGGGTCTCGTCCTGCTTCAACAGGACCACCAGCAGCGAGATGTTGTCGTCCACTGCGATGTCCTTCCACGATCTCCCGCCCCGGGGGCGCGGACCGATGGAACTCCACCTCCCCAAGCCCTGCCACCCGAGGCTCGACAGCCCCTCCCGGTAGCTCTCGGACCTGGTGTCCGCCTGGACCTGCACCTCGCCATCGCTGATGAGCACCACGAGCGCCGAGCGCTCCTTCGCACATTCTTTCCTGCCGCCCAGATATGCCGAGGAGAGCACCCCCTGCTCCCTGTCCAACAGCGCCGGCAGGAACTCGGACCCCTGATCTCGGTGGGTGTCGTAGCTCCAGCCGGCCACCTGCTCCTCGAAACGCTCGATGGCGTGCTGGAGGGAGTTCGGGTCGTGGATGCGCTCGCTGTCGATGGTGGCCAACTCGTTCGCTCGAGCCGAGGCGTCGAAGAGGGGGAGCTGGGGTCGGATGTCCCGCGCCGCGCGGATCACACCGAGCCGGTGGACCTCGGCCTCGGTGCCGCTCCGGCCATAGAGGATGTCCGTAGCCAGCCAGGCGTAGAGCTGGGTGATCAGCCAGCGACGATCGTGGTTTGGATCCGCATCCTGGATGCTCTTGCTGTCGTCGAGGATGGTGACGACATCGATACCGGGAACGCAGCCTTCATCCGAGGAATACGCTGGAGCGGCGACCAGCAGCGCAGCCAGCAGCAAGGCGAACGGCATGAGCGTCTCCCGGGGTTGGTTCCCTATTCTCTCTATAACAATCCTTCGATCCAGCCGTTGTCGGGGATCAAACGAACAGGCTTGGAGTGGACATCCGATGGTTTCTCGGGATCAGTCTTCTCCAGGAGCATGTTGAGAAGGTCCTCCTGCGGCATCCCGCCCCGGAGTGTGGCCTGAGCCTTGAACACGCGCTGATCGATTGTCACCAGCGGATTTCCGACGATCGACCTATCCGAATCTCTCTCGAACGAGGGCGGAGCGCCATTTGGTGAATACCCCGAACAGGCTTCGTTCACCCACTCCTCAACCATGGCCTTTCTCGCTGCGTCGGCCTCTGCGTCCGTCATGCCGCCCACCGGCGCGAGGCTCTCGAGGGCGTCGAGCAGGTAGGCCTTGCGCGCTTTCCACAACTCTTGGAGCAAGCGTTCGCGATCAGCCCCACTGACCTTGTCGGCAAACAAGCGCTCCAGCTCGGCCTTGGGGTCGAGGGACCAAAGCAGTCCGGGCACGCTCAGGTACTTGGAATACTGGCCCTGACGCCTCCCTCGCTGCTTCCCAGCAGCGAACGAAGCCAGCCAAGGGCGGGGGCGGCAGTCCTTGAGGAACGAGAGGAACTCAGTGGTCTTCGAACTCTGGTAGTGGACCGGCTCACCCTTGAAGTCCCATCTCGGCACGTCCCCTTCGACACTCTCCGGAGACACGGGCTGCAAGAACATGCAGGCCGGACGGGTCTTGCGGAATCCGCAGGCGGCACTGTGCGGCGGGACGTGATCGAGGATCCCGTTC
>CAZHIK010000003.1:0-35143 GCA_964532635.1 uncultured Enterobacterales bacterium | reverse complement strand
CGCCAGGCCACCACCCCGGCTGTGGCCAGGGCGACGGCGCTCAGATCGATCATCAGGCCCGAGGCCAGGGCCAGCACCGTGACGGGCGAGGCCAGCCACAGCACGCCCGCCAGCCCCCCCGCGCGGGTGCGCCGTGCCAGCCGGGCCGTGGCCCAGCCCAGCAGCACCGCCGGCGGCAGGGCGACCAGGGCCCGCAGGAGCCACAGCCGCTCACCCGCAATGGTCTTGCACAGCGCCACCCAGGCCCAGTGCAGGGGCGGGTGGGCGAAGCCGAAGGTCTCCGGGCCCGGGCCCCAGGGCTGCATCGAACGGTGGAAGGCGTAGGGATGGAGTGGATCGTCGGCCAAGGCGCCCGCCAGCCACAGGTAGACCTCTTCGTCCACCACCGGGGTGTGGGTGGAGGCGAGCAGCACCAGCAGACCGGCCGCCAGCGGCAGGAGCAGCTGTGGGTCCGGCCGACGGCGCGCCATGATCAGCCGCCGATCCCGGGAGGGGGCGGCGCTTCGAGCAGCGACCGGATGCGGCCGTAGGTGCCGGCGATGGGGGCCAGGTCGGCGTGCTCGTGGGACTGGTGGGCTTGGGCCGCCAGTCCCGGCCCGTGGTTGACGCAGGGGATGCCACGCAGGGACAACCGAGCCACGTCGGTCCAGCCCAGCTTGGGCTCCACGGCCACACCGGTGTGGTCCAGGTAGTGCCGCACAGCCGGCTGGTCGGCGTCCACGGGGCCCGCGGGGGCCCGGTCGTGGATCTCGAGGCTGGCTCGGCCGTCGCTGGCTTCGGCCACGAAGCGGATCAGCAGTGACTCGGCCTGGGCGATGCTGCGGTCGGGGGCGAAGCGGTAGTTGAGGTTCAGCTCGAGCCGGTCGGGCACCACGTTGCGGGCGCTGCCACCCTTGGCCAGGGTGATGCTGACGGTCTCCACGTAGTCCAGCCCGCCGATGGACACGTGGCGCGGGGGCTTGGCCGCCACCGCACCGATGAAGGGCCCCGCTTTGTGGATGGCGTTCTCGCCCAGCCAGCTGCGGGCGGAGTGGGCCGCGCGGCCCTCGAAGCGCACCCAGCCGTGCAGGCAGCCCAAGCAACCCAGCATGGCGACGTCCTGGCTGGGCTCGAGCAGCACCGCCAGGGTGCTCTCGGAGATCCACGGCACCGCATCGAGCAGTGGCTCGAGGCCGTTGTCGGCGTAGGGGCCTTCTTCCTTGTCGTAGAAGACCAGGCCCAGGTCCCACGGCAAGGCGGTGGGGTCGAGGTCCTCGGCCAGGGCCAGCATCACGGCCAGGCCGGACTTCATGTCGCTCACCCCCAGGCCGAACAGCCGGTCGCCTTCCCGCCAGGCCGGTAGGTCGCCGCTGGCGTCCAGCTGGGCGTAGGGGCCACCCACGGCGGCGGGCACGGTGTCGGTGTGGCCCACCAGGGTGAGCAGGGGGCGCCCGCGGCGCACGGGTCCGCGCACCGCCAGGGCGTTGCCCACCCGCACGGCGGACCAGGGCGTCTCGGCGAAGCGCTCGGCCAGCAGGCCGCAGAGCCGGGCCTCGTGGCCGGTGGGGCTGGGGATGGCGCACAGCTCGAGGCACAGCTCGGCGAGGCGCTCCACGGCGGGGTCAGACAGCGAGGGCGAACTCACGCAACACCTGGTTGAGGCTGGTCTTCTTGTCAGTGGATTCCTTGCGCTGCCCGATGATGAGCGCGCAAGGGATCTGGTACTCGCCGGCGGGGAAGTGCTTGGTGCGCACGCCGGGGATCACCACCGAGCGGGCAGGGACCCGGCCGGTGTGGATCACCTCTTCGGGGCCGGTGACGTCGATGATCTTGGTGCTGGCGGTGATCACAGTGCCGGCAGCGAGCACGGCTTCTTCTTCGACCAGCACGCCCTCGACCACGATGCAGCGCGAGCCGATGAAGGCGCCATCCTCGATGATGACGGGGCGGGCCCCCGGGGGCTCGAGCACCCCGCCGATGCCCACGCCGCCGGACAGGTGCACGCCTGCGCCGATCTGGGCACAGGTGCCCACCGTGGCCCAGGTGTCCACCATGGTGCCGGCGCCCACGTAGGCGCCGATGTTGACGTAGCCGGGCATGACCACGCAGCCGCGCTCGAGATGGGAGCCGTAGCGCACGGTGCCCGGGGGCACGAGGCGCACGCCCTGAGCCCGCAGGTCGGTCTTGAGGGGCACCTTGTCGTAGAAGGTGAAGGGGGGCAGCTCCATCACCTTCATGTCGGCCACGCGGAAGTAGAGCACCACGGCCTGGCGCACCCACTCGTGGATCACCCACGCTCCCTCGATCTTCTCCGCGACGCGCAGCACGCCGGCGTCCAGCAGGTCCACCACCTGCAGGACGGCGTCGCCGTCGAGCTGTGAGGGATCGGCCACGCTCAGCTCGATGCGGGCCTTCAGGTCGGCGATGTCCATGGATTCTCCGTGGTTCCTGGCCCGCGGGAAGGCCCGGGGCACGACCAGCCTCCCTTAGCCCACTGAGGTGCCGTGGGGCCTGGGCTTCGGCCTGGCGAGCCTGTTGCTGCGGTCAGTCCCGCAGGCCCAGGGTGGTGAGCATCATGGCGGTGGCGACCTCGTAGGGATCGGCGTTGGCCGAAGGCCGGCGATCCTCGAGGTAGCCACGGCCGGTCTCGGCCACCAGGCGGGGTACCCGGATGCTCGAAGTGCGGTCGGCCACGCCGTAGCGGAACTCCCGGTAGGAGCAGGTCTCGTGGGCGCCTGTGAGGCGAGCCTCGTTGCCGGCGCCGTAGACCGCCAGGTGCTCGCGATGGTAGCGGCCCAGGGCCTGGCAGGCTTCTTCGATCACGCCCGCGCCGCCTTCGGAGCGCATGGCGGTGGTGGAGAAGTTTGCGTGCATGCCTGCACCGTTCCAGTCACCGGGCACCGGCTTGGGATCCAGGGTGGCCGAGACTCCATGGCCTTCGCCCATGCGGTACAGCAGCCAGCGGGCCAGCCAGAGGTGATCCGAGGCGGTCAGCGGATCGGTGCCCGGACCACCGCACTGGAACTCCCACTGCCCGGGCATGACCTCGGCGTTGATGCCGGTGAGCACCAGGCCGGCCTCGAGGCAGGCGAACATGTGCTCCTCGGCCAGGGGGCGGCCGTAGACCTCGTCGGCGCCCACTCCGCAGTAGTATGGGCCCTGGGCGGCGGGGAAGCGGCGCTCTGCAGGGAAGCCCAGCGGCCTGGCGCCCTCGAAGAGCGTGTACTCCTGCTCGAAGGCGATCCAGGGATCGTGACCAGGGCCGGCCCTGTCGATCGCGTCCCGCAGCTCGGCGCGCCTGTTGGTGGGGTGGGGCGTGCCGTCGGGGTTGTGGACCTCGCACAGCACCAGGTAGGCGCCGTCGCCCCGGACCGGGTCGGGCACCATGCAGACCGGCTCGAGGATGCAGTCGGAGTTGGCGCCCTCGGCCTGGTTGGTGCTGGATCCGTCGAAGCTCCAGCAGGGGAGCTCGGCGAGGGTCACCGGGCCGCTGTGCTCCGGGACGATCTTGGTCTTGGAGCGGACGTGGGCGGCCGGCTTGGTGCCGTCGATCCAGATGTACTCGGCGATGAGGGCCATGGGGTCTCCAACGGGGAAGGGGGAGTGGAAGGTGGGTGGCTGGTAGAGCAAGGCGCGTGCCAGCCGCGGGCGGACTCCGCGAGCAGGGGCAGCAGGGTGTCGAGGGGCTGTGGCATGGCCCTCGCCTATCTGGGGTCTGCTTCGGGGGTCAAGGGGGCCGGGCCCTCGGAACGCAGCCAGCTCAGCGCGGCCTCGAGCACCGGGTCTCCCTGTGACTGCTCATCGGGACTCCAGGCGACCCGCACGTCGGGCTCCAGGCCGTTGCCCTCCACCAGCACACCGTCGGGTCGCATCGGGCGATAGGCCGGCAGCTGCAAGGTGACCCCGTTGGCCAGGTGGGTCGGGCGGGGCCCGGCGCTGCTGCCGAAGCTGGGCTCGCCGAAGCTGCGGGCATTGGGCGCCTGGTCCATTGCCAGCAGGAAGCGCTCGGTGGCGCTGCCGCAGCGGGGTCCCATCAGCACGGCGACAGGAACGTCCAGGTACAGGCCGTCGGGGTGGGGGCGGATGCGGCGCTCGCTGATGGGGGTGAACCCCCCGGGTGTGCCGGGGTCCACCCGCTGCGACAGCTCGTAGATTCTGGGCACGTCCTGGAACAGGGTGGCGATCCGCCAGGCTGCGTCATCGCTGCCGCCGCCGTTCTCTCGCAGGTCGATGATCCCGCCGGGACCGCCGCGCCACCCCTCGAGCACCTCGAGGGCCTCCTCGGCCAGCGCTTCCTGATCGCCGGCGAAGGAGCGGATGGTCAGGTAGCCGGTCCCGTCATCCCAGCGCCCCGCCTGGACGCGTTCCCCCCGTGGCTCCAGGCCGGGGACCAGCTTGGACAGCCGATCCGGATCCACGGTGCGACGCGGCTTCACCCTGTGGGAGCGCCGCTCGAAGTCGGCACCGTGCTGCACCGTGACGTGGACGTCCTCGAGGGGGGCCAGCAGGTGCAGCAGGCCCTCGGCGAAGGCGCGGGGCTCGAGCAGCCCTCCCAGCTCGGCCTGGGCCTGGGCGTGCCATGCGTCCCAGTCCACCCCCCGCAGGTCTGCGTAGGAGTAGCGCGCCGGCAGGGCCTCCTGGAGCTGCTCGAGGGACATGGCGGTGAGCTCTTCCGAGGACGGAGCCGTCGGCGGGTCGGGCGCGGTCTCGAAGTGGATCTCCACTGGCTCGGCTCGCGTCCGGTCCGCGGCGTACAGCGGAGCCAGGCCGTGGCCCAGGGCGAAGCGATAGCTGCGGCCCGGCTCGAGCCAAACTGGGATGGTGGCCTGGGTGGGATCGGCCCACTCCCGGGCTCCCCTGGGCTCTGGCACGTCCTCGCCACGGTCCTCCCACTCCCACTCCCGCGCGGACATGGGTCGGTCGAACACCAGCTCGACGCGCTGCAGGCCGGCGGGTACCCCCCGCGCGCCGTCCTTTGGCCAGGTCTCCACCGCGTGCGCCCGGCCTGGCCCTTCCGGGGCCAGGGACGCCATGGCCCACCAGGTGGCCAGCCCCGTGATGAACAGCGCTATCGCGGCGGCAGGGATCAGGCGCAGCGGGGCCGGGGCGGGGCGCCAGCCTTCACGGCCTTCGCGGCTCACACCAGCTGCGCCCAGGCTTGGCAGGCGGCCTTGCAGCCTTCGAGATCCGGCACCAGGGCCAGGCGTAGCCAGCCGAGGCAGGCGGGGGTGCTACCCAGCATTCGCCCGGGGACAACCACGATGCCGGCGCTCCGCAGCAGCTCTGCGTAGCTGGTGTCATCGTGGCCTTCGGGTGCGCGGAACCACAGGTAGAAGGTGGCCTGGCTGGGAGCGACCTCGAGGCCGATCCCCTCGAGGAAGTCCCGCATCAGGGCGCGCTTGGCGGAGAACACACGGCGTCGCTGGTCGGCGTGGTCGTCGTCGGACCAGGCGGCGGCCGCGGCGGCGTTGACGAAGTCCTGGGGCGCCACCCCCGGGTTGGTGCGAAGCTCACCCAGGATGCCGATCCAGCGGGGATCACCGGCCATGAAGCCGGAGCGGTAGCCGGTCATGCCCGAGCGCTTGGAAAGGGAGTGGATCACCAGAGCGTTTTCCAGCCCCACCTCGAGCAGGGAGGGGGGAGGCTGGTGGTCGTACACGTCGGCATAGCACTCGTCGGCCACCAGCAGGATGTCGTGCTCGAGGCACAGGCCATGGATCCGGCGCAGGGTGTCCAGGTCCGCGATGACCCCCGAGGGATTGTGGGGCGAGTTGATGTAGAGGATGCGGGTGCGGGCCAGCAGGTCGGCACTCAGCTCCCAGGGCCTGAAACACCAGTCGCTCGGCAGGGGCACGGCTACGGGGTCGCCACCGGCGAACAGCGCTCCGCGGCCGTACGCCGGGTAGCTTGGGTCTGGGAAGACCACAGCCCGATCAGGGGCGTCGCGGTCGATCACCGCCATGGGCAGGTGGAACACCGCTTCTTTGGAGCCGCTGGTGGGTAGCACCTGGGTCTCGGGATCGACCCACACGCCGAAGCGGCGCTGCAGGTAGGTCGCGATGGCTCCCCGTACAGGCAGGGTGCCTCTCACGGTGGGGTACTGGCTGACCGGGGGCACAGCCTCGCGTAGCGCTCGGCGCACGAAGGCGGGGGTGGGTTCGTCGGGATCGCCCAGGCCGAAGTCGAACACCGGGCCACCGGCCTCGCGCAACGTGGTGACCGCGCGCACCAAAGCGGCCATGGGGTAGGCCTCGAGCTGGTCCAGGAGGGGATTGGTGCGGGGCACGGGGCTCGTCGTGGGGCGAAGGGGGTGGCAGGCTGAGGTAGCGCGGCGGGAGTTCGGTGTCATGGGCGAGCGTCCGCCCTCGGCTTCCGCCAGCGTGCTTCCGGTTAGGAGGCGCCCCTTCCCAGGAGCTCTCTATGGCCAACCTGTCCAAGCTCGAGCGCCGCTTGCTCCGCGCCATCGGCCGTGCCAACGGAGACTTCCGGCTGATCCGGCCGGGTGATCGGGTGCTGGCTTGCGTGTCCGGCGGCAAGGACAGCGTGGCGATGATGCACCTGCTGGCCCTGATGCGGGCCCGGGTGCCCTTCGACTTCGAGCTGCACGCCATGCTGCTCGACCAGGGTCAGCCCGGCTTCGAACCCGAGCCGCTGGTGGCCTGGATGGCCGAGCAGGGCCACGACTTCCGCATCGTTCGCCAGGACACCTACCGGGTGGTCAAGGAGAAGCTGAAGCCTGGCGAGACAACCTGCTCGCTCTGCGCCCGGCTGCGGCGAGGTCGGCTGTACCGCGAGGCCTTCGAGGCCGGCTACGACCGCATCTCCTTTGGCCACCACCGCGACGACGTGCTCGAGACCCTGCTGCTCAACCTGTTCTACGCCGGCAGCATCGGCACCATGGCCCCGCGCTTCACCTCCGACGACGGCCGCAACGTGATGATCCGGCCGCTGTACTACTGCGCCGAGGAAGACATCGCGGCCCTGGCCGCCGAGCAGAAGTTCCCGATCCTGCCCTGCGGACTGTGCGACAACCAGCCCGACCAGAAGCGCCAGGACATGAAGGCCCTGCTGTCGGAGCTGACGGCCGACAACCCCAAGGTCAAGGGCAACATGATGACCGCCCTGCGCAACGTGAAGTCGTCCCACTTGCTCGACCCCAGGCTCCGCGCTGCGATGGGTTGCGAAGCCTGGGGTGAGGGATAGCCGAGCTCAGTCGTCGTCGCGCTCGTCGTCGTCATCGTCGTCGTCATCGTCATCGTCGTCGTCGTCGTCATCGTCGTCATCCCCACCGCTGCCTCCGGGCTCGTGGCAGGTGAGGCAGCTCGTCGGATCGGGGAAGTCGCCGCAGCGGTGCTCTCGGCTGTGGCACTCGGCGCAGGGGGTCTCGTTCGTGTGGCGGCGAGGCGCGCCGTTGTTGCCGTGACAGCCGGCGCACTCGTGGGAAGCGAGGCCCTCGTTGTGGGCGTCGGATGCGTGACAGTCGGCGCAGCAGGCGTCTTCGAAGCCGGGGTGTCTGGCGGTCAGGGTTCCGTCACCCGAGCCGCTGCCGCTGGCGCCGGTGATGGCGTCCGCGGTGTCCGACAGCGAGCTGCCATCCGCGCCGAAGCCCTTGTCGAGCTGTGGGAAGCAGGCGCTGAGCACCAGGGCGATCAGGATGGACAGGATTAGGGCGGTGCGCGCGGTCATGGCGGTCTCCGTGGCTCTGAGGACACAGGTTGCGAACCGCGGCCGTTGAGGGATGGCAGCGCGACCGAACGCTTTTCCTCGAGTTGACAGCTCGGGTTACCGTGCAGCCATGAGCGCGCTCCACGGCCCCTTGTGCAGGCCTGCGACCGCTTCCTCCGCACCCTGTTCCCACCTTTCCTGGAGTCCTGATGGCACGCCGCAGCACCAAGCTCGACTCCCCCCGCGAGCTGCGCATCGTCGAGGACATGGACGGCTTCATGTGCGCCGCCATCGACCGGGACGAGAGCCGGCGCTTCCAGAAGCGCACCCTGTACTTCCACCTGATCATGATGGTGCTGTTTCTCACGGTGATCCTCACCGTGCCCGCCTGGCTGGCGGCGGCCGCCAACATCATCCTCAGCGCCCAGTTGGTGTCCTGGAAGATCCGCTGTCGGGCCCACGGGGTGGAGCTGTCTCGTCTCTACACCCGCCGGGATCCCGGGGTGGCGGAGCTCAAGGGCGAAGCCAAGACCAAGGGCCCGCTGCCCCTGGGCCTGGGGCAGCCCGAGGAGCCCACCTTTCTGCCGTTCTCAGAGATGGCGCGCGTGAAGTGGAACGAGTGGTCCGTGAGCTTCCACATGCTCGACGGGGGGGTTCACGAGCTGCGCCTCGAGCTCACCCCTGCCGGCGACATCGAGCGCCTGGCGCGCAAGCTCAGCGACGCCCACCAGCGCTTCAACGCTGGCCTCGAGGGCAGCCGCGAAGACGCCGAGCGCGACCGTGCGCGGCTGGCGGCGATGGTGAGCAAGCAGCGGGCCTGAGCGCTACATCTCGTCGATGTCGAAGCTCACCGTGGCGGTGGTGCCGCCGCTGTCGTTGAAGGTGAGGTCCAACTGGTGCTCGACCTCCTGCCAGGTGGTGTAGGTGTCGAAGGTCTCCTCGACGCGGCTGCCCGCGGGCACCACCCAGTCGGTGATGACCTCGTAGCAGCCGGGAACGCCGGCGAGGAGGGTGGTACCGGACCACACCTCGGTGAGGGTCCAGCCCGCCACCAGGCAGGATGAGCTGGTGGTGAGGGTGATGTCGCTGTGGCAGGGGTTGTCCACCACCCCCGTGAAGTCGAGCAGCACGTCGGCGGGGCAGGTGGTGCAGGCCGAGCCCGATGGGTCTCGCACTTGGCCGCTGAACACCAGGTCGGATGTGGTGCAGGCGGGCAGGCCCGTGTCGGTGTCGGTGTCGGCGTCGGTGTCGGCATCTGCGTCGGCGTCGGCGTCAGCGTCGCTGTCGGCGTCGGCATCTGCGTCGCTGTCGGCGTCAGCGTCGCTGTCGGCGTCTGCGTCGCTGTCGGCGTCAGCGTCGCTGTCTGTATCGGTGTCGGCATCGGTGTCGGTGTCGGTGTCGGCCTCGGGGGTGTCGGGACCGGTGTCCTCTTTGTCACCACAGGAGATGAGGAGCGGCAGGGCCAGCAGGATGGGGATGGTAGCGCGCACAGTGATCTCCTATGGGTAGGTGTAGGACGCGGACCAGGTGATGGTGTCGGTGGTGCTCGGGTAGCGAATCCGGGTCATCTGCCGGGCACCCATGTCGTTGTAGAAGTAGCTCTTGCCCGCGTACTGCTCGTACCAGCCGCTGGTGGTGTCGTAGCGCATGATGCTGACGTCGCTGTGGGACAGCGCCAGCAGGGCGGGGGGCAGGGCGTCCACCGGGCAGGACATGCCTCGCCAGAACAGGCCGTAGGGGTAGCTGGGTGTCAGCTCGAAGACGTAGTCGCCTGCGCCCTTGGTGTAGCCGGCGTAGTAGCTGATGGTCGGGGTGCCATAGTAGCCACCGGCGTAGGCGCTCATCATGCCGTTGCAGACGAAGTCCGTGCCGTAGGCGTCGTCGGCGTAGCCGTACAGCGCGACCTGCCCGTACAGCGACGCGGTCGCGTTGTAGCCGTAGCGGGCGTAGAAGTCGTCACCGGTGTACAGCGCCGCTTGCTGCAGGGTGACGTCGAGAACCAGGGTGTAGCTCTTGGGGCAGACGGCGTCGGCCAGGCACTCGTCGTCCTCGCAGTCCACCAGTCCGTCGTTGTCGTTGTCGAACTCGTCCTCGCAGTCCTCGATGCACTCGTCGTAGCACTCGTCGTCCTCGCAGTCGGCGAGGCCGTCGCTGTCGTTGTCCACCCCGTCGTGGCAGTCCTCGTCGCCGCACCAGCTGTCGCAGTCCGGGTCGTAGCAGTCCACCAGGCCGTCGGCGTCGTTGTCGACCTCGTCGTCGCAGTACTCGGGGCACATGGATGTGCAGTCCGGGTCTTCGCAGTCTGTGAGGCCGTCCTTGTCGTTGTCGACATCGTCGCTGCACTCCGACTCGGGGCAGTCCAGGGCGCAGTCCGGATCGTCGCAGTCCACCAGATCGTCACCGTCGTTGTCGATCTCGTCCTCGCAGTCCTCGACCTGGACGTCGGTGTCCGCGTCGGTGTCGGCATCCGTGTCTGCGTCGGTGTCCGCGTCGGCATCGGTGTCGGTGTCGGTGTCGGTGTCGGTGTCGGTGTCGGCTTCGGGCTGGTCGGGGCCTGTGTCTTCCTTGTCGCCGCAGGAGATGATCAGGGGCATGGCCAGGGCCAGCCACAGCACGGGCTCGAACGGTCTCATCTTGTCGTTCCTCCGGGGTCCGTGCACCGAGCTTAGCACGCGTGGTGGACGATGAGAGCGCATTGTCAGCGCTGGCGAGTCTGTACGGACAATGACCGTCGGAGGGTGGATATGGGCAGAAATGTACGATATCATCCAAAACGAAAATTACGGAAACTTCGAAGATGTCCTCCGAAGACAAGCTCCGCCGTCGCATCCTCGAGCTCGAGCGCCAGCTCGCCGAGCGTGATGAGCGGATCCGGATGTTGGACAACAAGGCGCGGGTGCTCGACGCCCTGATCGAGGCCGTGCCCGGGGACTTCTACCTGTTCGATGCCCAGGAGCGGTTCGTCGCCTGGAACCAGCACACCCTCGAGCGCCTCGGCTATTCGGCGGCGGAGCTGCAGGCGCTCGGGCCCTTGGGCATGATCGTGGAGGAGGACCTGCCCACGGTCGAGCGCGCGGTGGAGCAGGCGCTCCGCCAAGGCTCGGCCACGATCGCGTTTCGGGATCGCGGCAAGGACGGCCGGGTGATGCACAACTTCGGCTTCGGTCGGCGGGTGGACATCAGCGGCGAGCCCCACCTGGTCGGCGTGTCCATCGACGTCACCGAGCTCGACGAGGTCACCCGGCGGCTCGCGGAGAGCGAGGCGCGGTATCGACTGCTCGTGGAGAACCTGCCGGTGGTGGCGTGGTCGACGGATGAGCAGGGCAGGACCCACTACATCAGCCCCAGCGTCGAACGGGTCTACGGCTTCACGCCGACCGAGATCTACGCCGGCGGTTCGGAGGTCTGGTTCGCCCGTGTCCATCCCGAGGACGTCGATGGCGTACGCCGGGCTTTCGCGGCCCTGTTCGACGCGGGAGAGGCCTTCGACGTCGAGTACCGCGTTCGGCACAAGGATGGAAGCTGGATCTGGCTCCACGATCGGGCCAGCCGGGTCGTGACCAACCAGGGCGAGAGATGGGCGACCGGGGTGTTCTGGGACGTCACGGCCAGCAAGCGCGTCGAGCGGGATCTCCGCGAGAGCGAGCTTCGCGCCCGCGTCATGTGGAACCAGGCCAGCGACGGCATGTTCCTGATGGACGCCGGGCGCTTCGTGGACTGCAACGACCGCGCGCAGGAGATCATGGGACGCCCTCGGGAGGAGATCATCGGCAGCGCGCCGTGGGAACTCTCGCCGTTGCAGCAGCCGGACGGACGCAGCTCGGAGGAGGCCGCCCTGGAGCACATGCGCCTGGTCGGCGACGGCGCGTCGCTGCGCTTCCCCTGGCGCCACCGGACCGCGGATGGCGAACTCCGTGAGGTCGAGGTCTCGCTCTCTCCAGTGCAGGTCGGTGGCCGGCCCATGGTCCTCGCCCGGGTCTGGGATCAGACCGAACGACGCCGCGCCCAGCGCGATCTCGCGCTGGTGCGCCACGCCCTCGAACAGGTCCAGACCGCGGTGTTCCAGGTCGATGTGCACGGCGCCATCCGCTACGCCAACCCCGCCGCCTGCCGCAGCCTGGGCTACTCCCGAGAGCAGCTGATGGACATGAACGTCGAGGCCGTGGACGAGAAGATCCCCGCAGGAAGCTGGCCCATGGCTCTCGCCCAGCTCGAGGGATCGGGCGTGACCCGCTTCGAGACCCGACAGCGCCGGGCGGACGGCAGCACCTTCCCTGTGGAGCTGCTGCTCAACCTGTTCGAGCAGGGGGAAGAACGCTTCGTGCTCGCCTTTGCGGTGGACATCACCCGCCGCAGGCGCTTCGACGCAGTGCGCGAGGCCCTGGAGCTGTCCTCGGGCAAGGTGGGCAGCGCGTTTCTCGAGCAGGCGGCCGCGCAGATCGCCGACCTGCTCGGTGCCGAGATCGTGCTGGTGGGAGAGCTGGATGAGGGCGATGACGGCTTGGCGCACACGGCGGCCTTGTGGATGGACGGCGACATCCGCGAGCCCATCCGCTACGCGCTGGCGGGCACGCCTTGCGAGAAGGTCCTCCGGCAGGAGTTGTGCACCTACCCCAGTGGTGTCGCTGCGAGCTTCCCCGGTGACCTCATGTTGGCGGAACTCGGCATCGAGTCCTACGCGGGCACGCCCCTGCTTGACACCCGGGGGGAACCCATCGGTGTGCTCGCTGCGCTGGGGCGCAGTCCCCTGCAAGACCCGGAGTTGGCCGACGCCGTGCTGCGGGTGTTCTCGGTGCGGGTCGCGGCCGAGCTGGAGCGCCAGCGGACCGATCGGGCCCTCAAGGCCCACGATGAGCGCCTGCGGGCCCTCTCCCAGCACCTTCACGACGTGCGGGAGGTCGAGCAGAAGCGCATCGCTCGGGAGCTGCACGACGAGCTGGGATCCACCCTCACGGCGCTGCGCCTGGACCTGGGCTGGATGTCGGGGCGGGTGCCTCCGGACGACCCCGCGGTCTCCGAGCGCGTCGCGGACCTCGAGCGACTGGTGGAAGATCTGGGCCAGCGGGTGAGGGATCTGGCCTCCGAGCTGCGGCCGGGCCTGCTGGATCACCTCGGCCTCGGTGCTGCTGCGCAGTGGCTGGTGTCCCGCACCTGCGAACGGGGGGGGCTCGAGTGCGAGCTGCTGCTGGAGCCCGAGAACCTGCGGCTGGACGAGAGCCGCTCGGTGGCGCTGTACCGCATCCTCCAGGAGGCACTGACCAACGTTGTGAGGCACGCGCAGGCGCGCCGGGTCGACGTGCTCATCGAGAGCACCGAGGACCGGGTGTTCATGAGCGTCCGCGATGACGGCGTCGGCATCTCGCCCGATGGCGAGCGGCGACCCGGGACCTTCGGCCTGCTGGGTATCCGCGAGCGGGTGCGGCTGTTGGCGGGCACTGTCGAGATACGGTCGGCGCCTGGACAGGGTACTCTGTTGATCGTAGGCTTCCCAAGTGGCGAACGGAGCGAGATAGGATGAGGCGCATCCTGCTGGCAGATGACCACGCCATCTTCAGGGCGGGGCTCAAGCGATTGCTCGCGGACACCCCCGATCTGCGGGTGGTCGGCGAAGCCGCCAGCGGCGACGAGGCCATGAGGGTCTTGGCCGGCGATCCGTTCGACGCGCTGATCCTCGATGTGTCCATGCCCGGGCGCACGGGCCTGGACATCCTGGGAGACGTGGTTGCGCTGTACCCCGGGATGCCGGTGTTGATGCTCAGCGCTCACCCCGAAGAGCAGTACGCCGTTCGGGCCCTGCGGCTCGGAGCCTCGGGCTATCTCACCAAGCAGAGCGCCCCCAGCGAGCTGATCGTGGCCCTTCGCAGGGTGCTCGAGGGCCGGCGCTACGTCAGCGTTGCCTTGGCCGAGCGCCTGGCCCAGACCCTGGCCGAGGGCGAGCGGCCCGTGCCCCACGAGCGGCTGTCCGACCGCGAGCGGCAGGTGATGGTCCGGCTGGCCCGGGGGCTGACCATCAAGCAGATCGGCGCTCAGCTCCACATCAGCCCCAAGACCGCCAGCACCTACCGCACCCGGGTGCTCGAGAAGCTGGGGGTGGACAGCAACGCGGCCCTGACCCGCTACGCCGTGGAGAACGGGCTGCTCGACTGATGGTGTAGGCCTGGGCCTACACGGCCGTCAGCGCGGGACGAGGGGCGAACTCCCATCGCCTACACCAGGATCAGCGCCTTGACGACATGCGCCTGAAGCGGGGCCCGCTGATGCTGGTAGGCGAGGAGGCCTCATGTCCGACACGTCCTTTGTCCCCGGATTGCCCGCCGCGGAGCGCCGCGAGTTTCTCGATCTCGTGCTCGGGACGGTCCCCGTCATCATCTATGTCTACGACCTGGTGGAGCAGCGGAACGTGTTCGCCAACCGCGAGGTCACGGAGCTGTTGGGCTACACCCCCGAGCAGGTCCGCGAGTTCGGGGAACGGCTGTTCGTCGAGACCATTCATCCGGAGGATCTGCCCGCTGTGATGGCACACCACGCGACGCTTCGTGTGGCGTCCAAGGGTGAGGTCCACGAGATCGAGTACCGCATGAAGAGCGCCACGGGGGACTGGCGCTGGCTGCGCAGCCGGGACGCTGCGTTCGAGCTGACCGACGACGGCCGGGTGCGGACCATCCTCGGCTCAGCGGAAGAAATCAGCGATCGCAAGGCCTCGGAGGAAGGCATGGCCCTGTTCCGCCGTTTCGCCGACGCGGCCACCGAGGGCTTCGGCATGGCCACCCTCGACGGTCGGATCCACTACGCCAACCCGGCCCTGGTCAGGATGCTCGGCGCGTCGCGCGCCAGGGACCTCGAGGGTGTGGCCTTCCCCCGCTTCTACGCCGGGACACACCTGCGACGGATCACCGAGGAGGTGATCCCAACGGTGATGAGCAGGGGGAGCTGGCAGGGGGAGCTGGCGCTCACTCGGCTGGACGGTCGGGTCATCGCCACCCACGAGCACTACTTCCTGGTGCGAGACGAAGAAGGGAACCCCGCCTACCTGGCTGACGTCATCCTGGACATCACGGATGAGAAGGTCGCTCAGGAGAGGCTGCGTCGCTTCGAGCGCTTCGCAGAGGAGGCCACCGAGGGCTTCGCCATGGCGTCGCTCGATGGACAGCTGATCTACGCGAATCAAGCCTTCTCGCGGATGGCCCAGACACCGGAAGGGGACACCCTGGTGGGACGTCAGGTCTCCGAGGTGATGTCCGATCCGGTCGCTCAGCGCTTCGAGCAGGAGGTGATCCCTGCGGTGATGGCTGAGGGCCGCTGGGAGGGTGAGCTCGAGATGACCGGGCTCGCGGGCCGCCGAGTCTTCACAAACGACCACATCTTCCTGGTGCGGGACAAGGTCGGTCAGCCGCTCTGTCTGGCTACCGTGAGTTCGGACATCACGGAGGAACGGCGCACACAGGAGGAGCTCCGACGCCACCGCGAGGAGCTCGAGCAGCTGGTCGCCGAGCGCACCGCCGAGCTGCAGCAGGAGAAGGACTTCGTGGAGGCCATCCTCGCCAGCCTGCCGGGCGTGTTCTACGTGCTGGACACAAAGGGCGACTTCGTGCGCTGGAACGCGCGCTTCGAGGAGGTCGTGGGCCGCGACGGGGCGCGCATGGCCTCCACCAACGCCCTCGATCTCTTCGAGGGCGCGGATCAGCAGCACATCGCCCAGCGCATCGGGCGGGTCTTCACCGAAGGCGAGGCCACGGCCGAGGCTGCCCTGGTGCCCACGGAGGGGCCGGGCATCCCGTACCTCTTCACCGGGCGCCTGGCCCAGCTGGACGGGGCCCCCCACCTGGTGGGCATGGGCCTGGACATCACCGAGCGGCGGGCGGCGGAGCGCGAGCGAGAGCTGCTCAACGTCGAGCTGCATCGCAAGAACGAGGAGCTCGAGCAGGTGGTGTACGTCACCTCCCACGATCTGCGCTCGCCGCTGGTGAACGTGCAGGGCTTCAGCCGGGAGCTGGGCCGGGGCGTGAAGGAGCTGCTGTCCATCCTGGGCGAGGCGGAGCTGCCGCCCCAGCGCATGGAGCTGGCCCGGGCCATCGTCCAGGAGGACGTCGACGAGAGCCTCGAGTTCATCGCCTCGAGCATCAACAAGATGGAGGGGCTGCTGGCCGGCTTGCTGCAGCTGTCCCGGGCCGGGCGGCGGGATCCCCGGCCCGAGCCCATCGAGACCCAGGCCATGATGCGCGATCTGCTCCGCTCCTTCGAGTTCGTGGTGCAGGAGCGGGACATCGAGGTGCAGGTCGAGGCCATGCCTGCCTGCCACGGCGACCGGGAGCAGCTGTCCCAGGCCTTCGCCAACCTGGTGGACAACGCCATCAAGTACCTGGATCCCGAGCGTCCAGGACGCATCCGCATCTCGGGGCGTTCCCTGGACGGTGTCGTGGAGATCTGCATCGAGGACAACGGGCAGGGGATCGATCCTCGCCACCAGGACCGCATCTTCGACATCTTTCACCGCCTCGATCCCCGCGGCACCCAGGGCGAGGGCATCGGGCTGACCATCGTCCGCAAGATTCTCTACAAGAACCACGGCACCGTGCGCCTGGAGTCCGCGCCTGGCAGGGGCACCCGCTTCTACGTCCAGCTGCCGGCGCCTTCGCCTGAACCCACCGCTCACCTGGAGCACCCATGACTGTCTATCCCTACAACGGCAGCGGCGACCGCAGCCACGCCGTCGAGATCCTCGTGGCCGAGGACGACGACGGGCACGCTCGCCTCATCCAGCGCAACCTGAAGCGCGCCGGCATCGCCAATCCCATCCGCCGCTTCGCCGACGGCCAGGAGGCCCTGGACTTCCTGTTCGATGCCGGTGACGGCGACCACCGAGTCCCCGGTCGGGCCTACCTGCTGCTGCTGGACATCCGCATGCCGCGGGTGGACGGCGTGGAGGTGCTGCGGCGGATCAAGCGCGACGACGAGCTGCGCAAGATGCCCGTGCTGATGCTCACCACCACCGACGATCCGCGTGAGATCGAGAACTGCCACAGCATCGGCTGCTCCAACTACATCACCAAGCCCGTGGAGTACGACCACTTCATCGACGTGGTGCGCCAGCTGGGCCTGTTCCTGTCCGTCATCCGGGTCCCCGAGCTGCAGGCCTGATCTCCATGGCCGACGCCTCCGCCCGCATCGCCCCCGATCCCATCGTCCTGGTGGCCGAGGACGATCCCGGCCTGTGCCGCCTGATCCTCAGGGCGCTGCGGCGGGAGGGCTTCGACGCCCGCGGTGTGGATACCGGCGCTGAGGCGATCGGTCGGGCCCTCGGGCTCGAAGAGCCTGCCCTGCTGCTGCTGGACTTCCAGCTGCCCGACATGAACGCCCTGCGGCTGGTACGCGAGCTGAGAGAGGCGGGCCGGGAGCACCCCTTCGTCATCATGACCGGCCACGGGGACGAGCGCGTGGCGGTGGAGCTGATGAAGCTGGGAGCCTGGGACTACCTCATCAAGGACGACGGCTTCCTGGATTTCTTGCCGCTCACGGTGAAGCGCGCGATGGAGCGGCTCCAGCGGGAGAGAGAGCTGCTGGAGGCCCGCCGCGCTGTCGCGGAGCGCGAGCGCTACTACCGAGGCCTGTTGCGGCAGCTGCAGGACGGCCTGGCGGTGGTGGGCTCCGATTGCCGGGTAGTGGACGCCAACCAGCGCTTCGAGGCCACCCTGGGGGGCGGCCCTGGTGAGCTGGTCGGGAGCCACTGCAGCGTGATCTCGAGCTTCTTCGGCGCCGAGTGCGATCCCGAGCACGGCTGCACGGTGGCGACGGTGCTCGAAGAGGGCGCGCCTCACCAGGGGCTGTACCGCTACGAGCGCGATGGGGGCGATCCGGCCTGGGCGGACGTGGTTTTTTCCCCCCTCAAGGACCTCGGGGGCCGGCCCCACCAGGTCGTGGTCGCCGTGCGCGATGTCACCGAGCTGAAGGCCATGAGCGACGAGCAGCGGCTCGTCATCGAGGTCAGCGAGCTGCTGAACCGAGCCACCGACCGGAGTGAGGCCATGCGCGGCCTGCTCGAGCGGCTCCAGGCCTGGTGCGGCTGCGAGGCCGTGGCCGTCCGCCTGACCCTGGGGGAGGACTTTCCATACTACGAGACCCGGGACTTCCCGGCTGCGTTCGTGGATGCCGAGCGCAACCTCTGCACCTACGCCCAGGGTGGAGGGATCCTGCGCGATGAGTGCGGAGCACCTCTGCTCGCTTGCATGTGCGGCAATGTGCTGCAGGGTCGCACCGATCCGTCGCAGCCCTGCTTCACCGGGGGCGGCAGCTTCTACACCAACTGCACCACGGAGCTGTTGGCCACGGCCACCGAGGAGGAGCTGGGCGGGCCCACGCGCAACACCTGCAACGCCCAGGGCTACGAGTCGGTGGCCCTGATCCCGCTGCGCCACGGCGAGCGGACCCTGGGCCTGCTTCAGTTCAACGACAGCCGCCGCGGTCGCTTCACCCCCCGCCGCGTTCAGGTGCTGGAGCGGGTGGCTCAGCACGTGGCGCTGGCTGTGGCGCAGTTCATCGGCCGGGAGGAGCTTGCCCGCAGCGAGGAGCTGTTCCGGCTGATCTTCGAGACCAGCCGGGACGCCATCGTCTGGGCGGACGCCGCCAGCGGGGTGATGTTGCGCTGCAACCAGGCTGCAGAGCGCCTGTTCGAGCGCAGCCGCGAGTGGATCGTGGGTCGGCACGCTGCGGAGCTTCGTCCGAAGTCGGAGCAGGCGCTGTTCGCCCAGCGCTGGTCCCAGTTCATCGGGGCGGGGGAGCCCATCGTGTTCGAGGGGATCCTCGAACCTTCACCCCACCGGCGCGTGCCGGTCCGGGTCACCGCCACCGTGACCGCCATCGACGAGCGGGCCGTGGTGCAGATGGTGTTCCAGGATCTGAGCGAGCTGCGGCGCCTCGAGGTCGAGCTGCGCCACGCCCAGAAGATGGACTCCCTGGGGCGGCTGTCCTCGGGCATCGCCCACGAGATCAACACCCCGCTGCAGTACCTGGGCGACTCGCTGCACTTCGTGCAGAGCGCCTACCAGCGATCCCTGCAGCGCGGGGCCTTCGACCACGTCTTCGGGGCCGAGGTGGACGAGGAGGAGCGCACGGACCCCATGATCCAGCGCTCCCGGATCGACGATGGGGTCTTCGATCCGGAGTTTCTGCTGGAGGAGATCCCGCGGGCCTTCGAGCGAGCCCAGCAGGGTCTGGACCGGGTGCGGGCCATCGTGCGCTCCATGCGCAAGCTGTCCCACCCCAGCGGCGAGAAGCCGGCCCCCGCTGACCTGAACCAGCTGGTGCGCGATGCCCTGGTGGTGTCGCGCAACGAGTACAAGTACGTGGCCGACGTGGCGACAGATCTGGGTGAGCTGCCACCGATCCGTTGCTTCGCCAGCGACCTGGGCCAGGTGTTGCTGAACCTGCTCGTGAACGCGGCGCAGGCCGTGGAGAACGCCCCGAACCGCGGCCCGTGCCTGGGCAGGATCGTGGTCCGGACCCGACGAAGGGGAGACATGGTGGAGCTGACGGTCTCGGACAGCGGTCCTGGGGTTCCCGAGGCGCTGCGCAGCCGGCTCTTCGAGCCCTTCTTCACCACCAAGGCTCCGGGCAAGGGCACGGGGCAGGGGCTGGCCATCGCCTACGCCATCGTGGTGGACCGGCACGGGGGCAGCATCCACTGCGAGGAAGCCGAAGGGGGGGGGGCCCGCTTCGTGGTGCTGCTGCCCCAGGACGCGGCCCAGCGCGTCCAAGGAAGGAACCATGCCTGACACTCCGCTTCCCAAGGTGCTCTTCGTGGACGACGAGCCAGCGTTCCTGGCGGGGATCCGGGTCAACCTGCGGGGTGCCTACCAGGTCATCACCGCCGAGTCCGCCGCCCAGGGCTTGATCGAGCTGGAGCGCCACGGGCCGTTTCCGGTGGTGGTGTCCGATCTCCGTATGCCTGGCATGGACGGCGTGAGCTTCCTGGCTGAGGTGCGCCTGCGCCAGGAAAACTCGGTACGCATCCTGCTCACCGGTAACGCCGATCTGGGCTCCGCCATCGCCGCCGTGAATCGCGGCCACGTGTTTCGTTTCCTCGAAAAGCCCTGTCCCACCCGGGAGGTGATCGCAGCGGTGGAGTCCGCCCTGGTGCAGTACCGCCGCATCACCGCCGATCAGCACCTGCTCCATCGGGAGGTGGAGCGGCTCACTTCCCAGCTGCTGCACGCCGAGCGGCTGACCACCCTGGGCATCCTCGCGGGGGGTGTGGGCCACGAGCTGAACAACCTGTGCCACGTGCTCCGGCTCCAGGTGGGGGTGCTCGCGGACAAGGTCGAGTTCGAGGAGCTGGCGACCGCCGAGGACATCCGGGAGTTGGACTGGGTGCTCGGTCATCTCGAGAACCACGGTCGCAACCTGCTCGAGCTGGGGCGTCCCAGCAAGCAGGCCCAGGGCGTGCATGATCTGCGGGACCTCGTCGGTCGGGTGCTGTCCCTGCTCGGGGAGACCGGCCGTACCAAGTATGTGCGGGTGCTGCCTGACTTCTGCTTCCTGCCTGCGCCGGTGCGGGTGCGCCCCCATGAGATCGAGCAGGTGCTGTTCAACCTGGTGAACAACGCCGTGGACGCGATGGGGGAAAGCGCCAACGGCGACAAGCGCATCTACGTGCGCACCTGGATCCACGGCGAGCGGGTGCACCTGTCGGTGGAGGACACGGGCCCCGGCATCCCCGAGGAGCTCCAGAAGCGGGTCTTCGAGCCCTACTTCACCACCAAGTCCGCTGACAAGGGCACGGGCCTGGGCCTGCCGGTGGTGCGTCAGATCGTTGAGGCCCACGGGGGCCTGGTGTCCGTGAAGAGCCGCGAGGGCTGCGGTACTGTCTTCACGGTGAGCCTCCCGGCGGCGGCCCCCGAGGAGGCGAGGTGAGCCCTCGCCGTCCGCGCATCCAGGTGCGCCCGGCCGGGCCCTCTGCAGACCGCATCCTCGGCGCGGATCTGCTCGCTGTGGACGATGAGATCCACAACCTCCGAGGCCTCGAGCGCACCCTCCGCGCGGCAGGCTTCACCGGCCTGCGCACCACCACCGATCCCAGGGAGGTCCCAGTGCTGTTCCGCCAGGTGCAGCCGGCCCTGGTGCTCACCGACCTCTGCATGCCGGGAATGAGCGGCTTCGAGCTCATGGAGGCGCTGCGGGAACAGGTGCCCCGAGGACCCCTGCCCGTGCTGGTGCTCACCTCGCTGCGGGACCGCGAGACCCGGCTGCGGGCCCTGCGGGCGGGAGCGCGAGACTTCCTGACCAAGCCCTTCGACGGTGCCGAGGCCGTGGCCCGCATCCGCAACCTGGTGGAGATGAGCCTGCTGGAGCATGATCTGGTGAGCCACAACGAGCGGCTCGAACAGGCGGTGCGGGAGCGCACGCGAGAGCTGACTCGGAGCCGTCAGCAGCTCATTCGACGGCTGGGTCGGGCTGCGGAGTTCCGCGACGAGGAGACCGGGGAGCACATCCTCCGCGTCGCCCGCATGGGGGCGCTGCTGGGGAGCCTGGTGGGGCTCGACGCGCGGGAGTGCTCCCGCCTGGAGGCAGCACTGCCCATGCACGACGTGGGCAAGATCGGTGTGCCCGACGCCATCCTGCGCAAGCCGGGCCCGCTGAGCGAAAGGGAGCGGGCCGTGATGCAGACCCACACCTCCGTGGGGGCTGAGTTGCTCTCCGGGGACGAGTCCCGACTGCTCGTGCTGGCGCGCACCATCGCCTTGACCCACCACGAGCGCTGGGACGGCGCGGGCTACCCCAGCGGCCTGACGGGGGAGCTCATCCCTCTGGCCGGCCGGATCTGCGCGCTGGTGGATGTGTTCGATGCGCTGTGCTCGGAGCGTCCCTACAAGTCGGCTTGGCCCGTCGCGCGCGCGGTCGAGGAGATTCGTTCCCAGGCCGGTCGGCAGTTCGATCCGGGGCTCGTGGCGCTGTTCCTGCAGCATCGGCCCGCCTTCGAGGCCATCGTCACGGAGACGTCCTGCGGCGGCAGGGACAGCGCATCCAGCTTCACCACCATCTACGAGGACGACGGGCGATGAGCTCTCCCACCCACGACGCGGCGCTGTACCAGGGCCTGTTCCGGACCATGACCGAAGGTTGTGCCGTGCACGAGTTGGTGCACGATGATGCCGGGGTCGTGGTCGACTACCGCATCCTGGACGTCAACGACGCCTATGTCGGAATCGTCGGGCTCGAGCGCGACGCGGTGCTGGGTCGAACCGCTACCGAGGTCTACGGTACCCACGCTGCGCCCTACCTGGAGCGCTACGCTCGGGTGGCCATGACCGGTGAGCCGGACCGCTTCGAGGTCCACTTCCGTCCCATGGCCAAGCACTTCCGCATCTCGGTGTTCTCGCCTCGTCTGGACGCCTTCGTCACGGTGTTTTCGGACATCACGAGGGAGAAAGAAGAGGCCGTGGGCCTCGAGGAGTTGGCGGACGCCCGCACGCAGCAGCTGCAGGAAGAGGTGGCCCATCACCTTCACACCCGCTTGGCGCTGCAACAGAGCGAGGCCCGCCTGCGGGCCATCTTCGGCGCCTTGCCGGATCTGGTCTTCCTGGTGGACGCGGACGGCCGCTATCGAGAGGTCCTGACGGGTGAAGACGAGCTGTTGGTGCGGCCCAAGGAGGAAGTTCGGGACCCACGCCTGCAGGACATCTTCGCACCCGCGCTGGCGGAGCGCTTCATGGGCCTGATCCGGACCACCATCGACAGCGGGGCCACCCAGCGCATCGAGTACGCGCTGGAGCTGCCCGACGGTGTTCACCACTTCGAGGGTCTCAGCGCGCCGCTGGATGAGCCGGTGGAGGGGCGGCGGGCCATCGTCTTCGTGGCGCGGGACATCACTGAGCAGCGCTTGGCGGAGCAGGAGGTGCGGGAGCTGAATCGCGGCCTCGAGGCGCGGGTCGAGCGCCGTACAGTGGCACTGCAGGCGGCCAACAAGGAGCTCGAGGCCTTCGCCTACTCGGTCTCACACGACCTCCGCGCCCCCCTGCGGGCCATCGACGGGTTCAGCCGGGCGGTGCTCGAGGACTACGGTGGGCGACTGGACGAAGACGGGCGGGAGTACCTCGAGCGGCTCTGCGGTGCGAGCCAGCGCATGGGGTGGCTGATCGACGATCTGTTGAGGCTGTCCCGCCTCACCCGGCGGAGCTTCGAGCAGTCGCGGGTGGACCTGTCGGGCATGGCGGAGTCGATCCTCGGCGAGCTGCTGGAGCGCGATCCCCAGCGGAAGGCGGAGATCCACGTGGATCCCGAGATCGCGGTCGCCGGTGACAGCGCCCTGCTGCGGGTCGCGATGCAGAACCTGCTCGACAACGCCTGGAAGTTCACCGGGCAGCGCCCCGTGGCTCGCATCCGCGTGGGCGGCCGGGTCGCGAACGGCGAGCTGGCGGTATCCGTCAGCGACAACGGCGCGGGCTTCGACATGAGCTACGTCGGCAAGCTCTTCGGACCCTTCCAGCGCTTGCACGGGGTGACCGAGTTCCCCGGCAACGGCATCGGGCTCGCCACCGTCCATCGCGCCATCCTCCGCCACGGCGGCCGGGTGCATGCCGAGGGACGCGTTGGTGAGGGGGCCACCTTCACCTTCATCCTTCCCAGCTGCGGGCTGGGGCCTGACAGCGTCCCACTCCCTGGAGCGTGATCATGCCTGCTACGCACAACCACATCCTCCTGGTCGAGGACAACCCCGACGACGTGACCCTCACCAAGCGGGCCATGAAGAAGGCGGGCATCGTCAACCCCATCCAGGTGGCCGAGGACGGCGCCCGGGCCCTCGAGATCCTGCTGGGGCCGGACGCGGGCCCTCAGCCTGCCCTGGTGCTGCTCGATCTCAAGCTGCCCAGGGTGGGCGGGCTCGAAGTGCTGCGCACGCTGCGTGCCGATCCGCGCACGGAGCTGCTGCCCATCGTCGTCCTGACCACCTCCGGAGAGCAGCGGGACCTGATCCAGAGCTACCGGCTGCGGGCCAACTCCTACATCCGCAAGCCCGTGAGCTTCCCGGACTTCGTGCAGGCCGTAGGGCAGCTGGGGGTGTACTGGCTGATCCTGAACCGAGCGCCCGCCTCTCACCTGGAGGGCTGATGGACATCCCGCTCCGCGTGCTGCTGGTGGAGGACGCCGAGGACGACGCGCTGTTGGTGCTGCGTCACCTCCGCCGCGGCGGCTTCGCTCCCCGTGCGGAGCGGGTCGAGACCGCCGCAGCCATGCAGGACGCGCTGGATCGCGACAGCTGGGATGTGATCATCGCGGACTTCAACCTGCCCCGCTTCGACGGCCTCTCCGCCCTCGAGCTGCTGCGGCACAGCAGGCTCGATGTGCCCTTCCTGTTGGTGTCCGGGACCATCGGCGAGACCCTGGCGGTCCAGGCCATGCGCGCCGGTGCCCAGGACTACGTGATGAAGGACAACCTCGGGCGCCTGCCCAGCGCCGTCACGCGGGAGCTGGCAGCCGCGCGGGAGCGGCGGGAGCGGCGGGAGCTGGAGGTGAGCCTGGCCCAGTCCGAGCGCATGGCGTGCATGGGGATGCTGGCGGCCGGTGTGGCCCACGAGATCAACAACCCGCTGGCCTACGTGATGCTGCATCTCGAGGCCATCCAAGGGCAGCTCGGCGAGCTGGTGGACCGGGGCGCGGACCCCGAGATCGACGAGTGGGTGTCGTCGGCCCTGGAGGGCACCGGTCGCATCGCCTCCATCGTCCGGGACCTCAAGTCGTTCTCCCGAGTGGACAGCGTGACCCCGCAACTCCTCGACCTGCGTCGAATCGTGGACGGTGCGGCGACCATGGCGCGCAACGAGATCAAGCATCGAGCCCGGCTGGTTCGTGCCTACGACGCCATCCCACCAGTGCTGGGCAACGAAGGGCGGCTGTCCCAGGTGTTCCTGAACCTGCTGGTCAACGCGGCTCAGGCCATCCCGTCCGGCGACGCCGAGGACAACGAGATTCGGGTGGAGATCGGCGCTGAGGATCAGCGCGTCGTGGTGCGGGTGCGCGACAGCGGTCGCGGGCTGGAGCCCGGCGCGGCCGAGCGGGCGCTGGAGCCCTTCTTCACCACCAAGGCCCAGGGCGAAGGAACCGGGCTGGGCCTGGCCATCTGCCAGCGCATCCTCACGGAGCACGGGGGCACCATCGCCCTGGACAGTGTGGTGGGAGTGGGGACGGAGGTCACCGTACGGCTGCCCGCGGCCGTCGAGGTGTGCAGCCAGGAGCCCTTCGAAGACGAGCCCGACGCCGCGCCGCTCGGCGACGGACGCCGCTGTCGTGTGCTGGTGGTCGATGACGAGCCCTCCCTGTGCCGCTCGCTGGCCCGCGCCCTGCGTCGGGATCACGATGTGGTGATCGCGGCTTCGGGACAACAGGCGCGCAGAATCCTGGGCGAGGACTGGGGCTTCGACGTGGTGCTGTGCGATGTGATGATGCCCCGCTGCTCCGGCATGGCGCTGCACGGCTGGATGGAGCGGGAGCTCCCCGAGCTGTTGCCGAGGCTGATCTTCATGACCGGCGGGGCCTTCACCACCGAGGCGCGGCGATTCCTGGCCGACGTCGAGAACATCAGGCTCGACAAGCCCTTCGACAACGAGCTGTTGCGACGCTCGATCCGGGAGGTCGCAGCTCGGGTTCGTTAGAACCGCTGCTTGCGCGCAGCGATCTCGGCCGCCGTCATCATGCCGTCGGCCTGGACCACCTCCATCTTGTCCAGCTCGTCCATGGACATGCCCCACTCGCGCAGGGCGGTCTTGACGAAGTTGAGGGGATCCTCGATGCGCACGCTCTCCTGGGGGAGGGTGCGGGGGCGCTTGCTGGGGGCCGAGGCCTTCTTGGGGGCTTCGGGGGCACGGCCGTGGGCGTGCTTGGCCTTGTCGAACAGCTGCACGCAGCGCCCGTTGGCCATGCGCAGCTGGTGCACGCCGGAGACGGCGATCTGCTCCTGGAAGCGCAGCGCCAGGGGGCTGCCCTTGGCCAGCTGCTTCTGGAAGTCGATGTGGGACAGCTCCATGGCTACCACGCGCCCGCGGGCCCGCACCGTGGCCGAGCGGGGGGCGGGATCCACGAGGGCCAGCTGCCCCACCATGGAGCCGGCCTTCAGGGTGGCCAGCCGGCGACGTTTGCCGCGCATGGCCTTGAGGATGTCCACCTGGCCCGACAGCACCACGAAGCAGGAGGCTCCCGGGTCGTCTTCGTGGCACAGCAGGGAGCGATCCTCGTAGATCCGAGGGGGCGCCAGCTGAGCCAGCAGGCGCTGGTCGGCCGAGGTGAGCCCTCGGAGCATTCGCAGCTCCTCGAGGTCCAGGTGCCCTCCGTAGGGGCGTGGGGCCGGACCGCGGGGATGGCGGGGGACCTCCACGGTGGGCGGAGGCGCGCCCTTGGTCGCCTTGAGGCGCCGCAGCTGCACGTCGATCAGGTCGTTGGTGTCGCGCAGGCGCTCGTTGAGCTGCTCGATGATGCCGCCGACGATGGCCACCGCGGCCCGGGGAGCGTCGGCGCGGAGGTACTCGAGCAGGTGGCGGTCCAGCTCCAGGGCCAGGCTCGGCTCCATGGCGGCCACAGAGGCGGAGCGGGGCTGGGGGTCCAGGAAGGTCATCTCGCCGACGCAGGCGCCGGGACCGATCTGGCTGATCTTGTTCTCTCGACCGTGGGCGTCTTTGACCAGGATCGCCAGCTTGCCCGAAGCCAGCACGTGCATGGCCTCGCCCCGATCCCCTTGTTGGAACAGTCGCTCTCCCTGGGCGAGCTCCACCTTTCGCATGGTGGACAGCACCAGCTGGAAGTCCGCCAGGGGCACGCCGGCAAACAGGCGGGCGCGCCTCAGGGTGTCGTGGATGGCAGTGCCGCGTTTCATGGGGTCCGCTCCTCTCATCGAACCATTAGTGTGGAGACTGAAGGTTTCGTGGCGTGCGGGCGCAGATGAACTACGCCCCTTTGTTCGGTAGGGGGTGCCTACTCCACGCTACCGCATAGGCGTTGCAGTCCCTCGAGCTGCTGCACCAAGCTGGCGCGCTGTTCTTCGGCGGGTTCCGCCTGCCAGGCCCGCCATGCGGTGTCGGTCTGGCCCTGGGCCAGCTCGATGGCCTGGCGCTTGTCCGTGCAGGCGAGCCGCATGTCCTGGTACCAGGTGACCACAGCGGGATCGAGCTGGGGAGCCTCGGCCTCTGCGGTAGGCTCCTGGGCCGGGGCCTCGGGCTCCGTGGCCAGTGCCGTGGCGGGAAGGAGTGCGAGGAGGAGCAGCTGGGATCTCATGGTAGGACCATCATAGCTGGCTCGTGGTCCTCCCGGTGGGGGAGCACAGCGGGCTGGGCGTACAGCTCCTCGAGCAGCACCGCGGTGTCGTCGTCGAGGTAGGCGGCGCGAAAGAGGACGTGACCCTCGGCCCCCAGGGCCCGAGCCAGCTCGATCTGGGTGAGCGCTTCCTCGGGCTGATCCTGCTCGGCGAAGGTCCACAGGCCAATGCCCACGTACTGGTGGTGATCGGGAGGTACCGCGCCCAAGCAGGCCTGGCAGCTGCTCACGAAGTCGCTGTGTTTGTCGCTGTACAGCATGGGCATGGCCAGGTCGATCAGGCCCTCGTCCAGCCAGGCCCGCCAGTCCTGACTCACCAGGCTCAGCGCCTCGGTGGGGCCTGGTACCGCGAAGACCGCGGCGGAGATCCTGGGCTCGGGATCGCGGGTCTGGGCCGCGGTCCGCACCTCCCGCACGAAGGTGGTGACGCGCTCGGCGCGCCAGGCCACCCAGGTCTCGTCCATGGGATCCAGCTCGTGCGGGTCCTCCCCGTACTCGCCCTCGTAGGCCGCCCGGCAGGTCTCGCAGTAGCAGCCGTCCTCGGGGTGGCGCACGTAGTCCAGGTGGACCACGCCCTCGGGGTAGCGGTCCCACAGCTCCTCCACCACGGCCAGGGCGCGCTGCCGGACCTCGGGGTGGGTGGGGCAGGCCATGCCGCTGTCGGGGGTACCGTCCTGGTGGACCGTGGCGAACTCGGGGTGCTCCTCGAGCAGATCGCTCTGGTGGAAGACCGCGGTCCACAGGTGCACCTCGGCGCGGCCCTCGCTGTCGTGGGTCTGCACCGCGTCGATGAAGGCGCGAGGGTAGTCGTAGGCGTCCCAGCCCTCGTAGAGCGAGACCTGCTCCGAGGGGTAGTAGGCGGAGTGGTTTTCCACCAAGGGAATGAAGAGGTTGAAGCCTATTTCCAGCAGGCGCGAGACCTCCTGTTCGATGGCCGCCGGGCCCTCGTGCGGGTCGTTGCCCCACTCGGGCCACAGCCACAGACCCCTGGCTTCCTGGACGATGTCTGGGTTGGGCTCGTCGCTGTCCTCCACGGCGCTGTCATCGTTCGCGCTGTCGCAGCTGATGGGCTCACAGTCTGGCGGCGCTTCGCCGGGGGAGCAGCCGAGGGCGAGGGAGAGGAGGGTGGAGAGCAAGGTGCGAACCTCGGCGTTCTATCGATCGAGGTCACCCACACGCGGACGTACCTCGTCCATCGGAAATCGGGGTGTCTCGATGAGTGGAAGATGCGGCGACGATGGTCTGGTGAGCCTGCTGGGCAGGTCCCAGACAAGTGGATTTGGTACCGTGGCGGGGGCGCTGGGTGGCTCGAGCCCGTGCTGTGCTGGATCAGCAGCCCGCAGGTTCAGGCGAAACGCGACATCGCAGGTGGGTCGATCCCATTGGGGACAGAGTTCGACCACGGGGACCCCCGAAAAGTCATCGCCGGGCGAGTGGCAGGCGTCCCCTTGGGACAGCAGGTCGGGCTCGTTCCGTTCCCATGCGTTGTCCTGGAGGGACACCCAGGCGTCGTCCAGGAAGAGACCTGCACCAACGTTGTCGGAGATGACGTTTCCGTCAAGGAGTAGCCCGGTTTGTCCGTCCCAGGAGTTGACCTCCCTGGCGTAGACGCCATCACCGCAGCGGAGTCCGCCTCCGTGTGGAACCCCAACCCCTCCGGTGAAGCTGTTGCCTTCGAGCAGATAGCCGCCGTTGCCTGCGACGAAGACGCCAGCAACGGTGTAGTCGGAGAAGTCGCAGTCGGTCGCGACGAGAGTGGGAGCGGCCCAGGCTTCTTGCGAGGCTGCGTACACGCCGACACCTCCGCCAGCGTTCACGCTCTCGAGACTGCCCGAGATGGTGGAGGAGAGCAGTTCGAGGGAGCCGTCGTCGACGACGATAGCGCTCGCGAATTGGTGGTTCGAGAGCTGGCAATCGGTGCAGATGAGCCGTGTCTCGGGATCGATGGCGTGCAGGGCTGGACCTGCGTTGTCGGAAAGCGTCAGCCGTCGAGCGCCAATCGTGGCACCATCGGAAGCACTGATTCCGAGTGCCATATTCGATCGTTCCCCGTAGCCGGCGATGGTCCCGGAGATGATGGTGTCACTGATGTCGACCGCGGTGCCGACTGTGGCGGCCATGATTCCAACATTGGTGTTCCCCTCCAGCACACAGCGCTCGAGCTCGAGACGTGCGGCGGTATTCACGGTGACTCCGTACCCCAAACCACCGTCGCTGGAGGGGAGTTGGTCTCGGATGATGGTGTCGCGGACCAGGGCCACAGTACCCTCATCGCTGAAGAAGAACCCAGCCCCAACGTTGTCTATCACTTCGCTGCGCTCCACCACGAGGCTGGCACCCTGCGTGGCGGCGACGCCGATCCCGCAGCGTGTGCCACCCCCAGGTCGCGTGCCTCTGACGACGGAGTCCAGTATCGCGATGCGCGAACCCGATTGAACGGTCCAGATCCCGAGAGCGGTGTTGCTCTCCACCAAGCTGTGTTCGATGGTGACACTGGCGCCCAGGCCAGCCTGGATTCCAACGCCGCCACTTGTCTCCGACAGGTGTAGAGTGTTCCGGACCGCGGTGTCGGTGACGGTGACCTCGGTCCCAAAGTCGTCTGCGCCGATCCCGACGGCTGTGTTCTGCGCGACCTCGCATCCGACGACGTGGAGCGAAGCCTCATCGTGGACTTGTAGGCCCCACCCTCCGTGTTCTTCTCCGCCCGGCAGTGTCCCATGGATGGTGGAGTCCTGCAGGACCACTTGGGTGCCTTTGCCATCGACCAGCAGGCCCGCCCTGATGTTCCCGATCGATTCGCAGTCGTTGGCGACGACGTAGCAGCCTGCTTCTGCACAGATGCCGTATCCGTGGTCGCCGAGTCCGTCGGGCATTCCGTTGTGCACACGACAACCGCTCAGCTCGACCCGTGTGTCTTCACTTATGCTCGAGATCCCCACACTGGAGTTGCCGTGCAGCCGGCAGTTCGTCGCTCTCAGCGTCGAGCCCGTGTGAACCTGTATGCCTGAACCTCCCAGCCCTCTCTCGTCCGGGTGCGTGTCGTTGAGGTCGGTTCCGTACAGCGTGACCTCGGTGCCGGCATCCTCGGACAGCAGTCCCGCAGTCGTGTTTCTCGAGACCTCGCAGTCAACAGCAGAGAACGAGGCCTCTACGACAGAGATGCCTGCGCCGTATTGCCCACTTTCATCGGGATGGGTGTCACTCACGACGCAGCATTCGAGCGTGGCCTCGCTGCCGGGCTCGATGACTTGGATACCGGCCGTAGTGTTCCTGGTGAGCTCACAGCCCTCGGCATGGAGCGCTGCTCCTTCGGTCACGATCAGGCCGATACCCCACTGCCCGCGCCCGTCGGGTTGTGTGTCCGAGATGGTCGAGTCACGGAGGGTGAGTCTTGTGCCGTCGTCGGTGGCGACGATGCCTGCCATCCTGCTCCTCGCCACGGTGCAACCTTCGGCTAGGAGATCGGCGCCATCGGCCAGGTAGATGCCGATCCCACCTTGACCGCTCTCGTCAGGTGCGGTGTCGCGGATTGTGGTTTCACGTAGGACGATCGCGGTGTTCGGGTCGTAGGCCAGGAGGCCGACTTCGCTCCCTGCCAGCTCCACGTCCCGTACCAACAACTCTGTCGGGCTGAGCGAGCTGGATGAGGCTGCGCCCACTCCGGCATAGCCGCTGCCGATGATGCGCATTTCTCCCAGTCCCACGATGCCTGATAGCACCCGCACGCCGACGTATCGCGCACCCTCGACGCTCAGCCCTGTTACCTCGACCTCGATGTTCAGCCCATCGATGCCGATGCCGTTGCTCTCCTCGTCTCCCACACTCGCATCCAACGTCACCAGGTCCCGGCATCGGCCAGCCAGGTGCACCCCCGCGTGGTCCTGTCCCAGCTCGAGGGTCTCCGGATAGGTCCCCGCAGCTACGGCCACGAGCCCTCCTCCGCGGCTGCCTGCCAGGTCCAGCGCGGCTTGGATGCTCCGGTGCGGGTCCTCCGCGCTGCCATCCCCGCCCTCGGCCGCGTCGGACTGGACGTAGATGGTGTCTTCGTCGACCAGCAGCTCTCCCCAGGTTCCCTTCCCGCAGGACTCGGGGACGCAGCTGTCTCCGTCGCTGTGCCAGCCTTCAGCGCAGTCTGGAGCGCCAGATCGGCGCGGATGCTGATGTCGATCGCAGGCGGTAGAGCACAGGATGAGAGCAACAAGGGCGCGCATGCGTAGCATCGCATTCGACCCTACTCCTCCATTAGTCAGCAAATCAAGCCAACAATCGAGGAGCGTGTCTCTGTTGGGCTCTCGGCCGCATCGCTGCGGGTGCGCTCCTGCGTGTTTTGGCGCCGAGTTGCATCATGTCGGTGAGTGTCAGGCTGACACTTCGAGCGGATTGGGGTGGACCGGACCGCTCCCCTGGCCGGCCACCTCGCGCTTCAGCTCATCGACCCGTCGCTGCATGGAGGCGTGGGTCTCTGTCAGCAGCTTGTCGGTGAGCTCGGCCTCGTCTTCGCCTGCGCGGACAGCTTCGTCCACTCGGACGGGGTCCGCCAGGCGCACGTGGATGACGGAACGACCCACCGGCCTCGGCATCACCTTGCGAAACACGTCCTTGCCCGTGCGCGTCTCGACCAGCCTGTTGTCGACGATCTCCCTCAGGATGCGCTTGAGGCTCTCCGCGATCTGCTCCTGGGTCAGCTCGGGGCCGCCGTAGAGATCCGGGCTCGTGGTGTAGATCCGGCGCAGCTCGTACACAGCGGTGCGGAGGGGCTCGAGCCCGGTGGCGCCGCTCTTCTGTGCCTGCTTCAGCGCCCGCTCGTGGCGGTTGATCTGCTGGGAGAGGCTGCCTTCCATGGGCCCGCTCTGGGCCTCGAGCCGCGCGAGTAGTGCCGTGGAGCAGGCCTCGCTGCAGCGGAAGAAGCTCGCCGGGGTGAGGGGCTCGGGTGGGGTGTACTCGAGCAGTTCATGGCGCTTCCTGGAAAGGTTCACCTGTAGGGACGCGAAGCGATCGGCGACCGCCAGCCCCTCACCATCGGGCAGTTCGAGGCGCTGCTCGATGAGCGCCATCTCGTCCTGCAACCCGGAGGAGACATCTCGGCGGAACCGGAGCCGGCTCACGAATGGCACGATCCAGACCGGCCGATCGCTGCTGCGCTCGGCCAGCGCCTTGGCGGTGTTGATGGGCATGCGCGCGATGCCCTGGAAGATCTCGTGGACTCGGCTGGCGGTCCAGCGCGCGATCCCCTCGGGGTGTAGCAGCACGCCGTGGCCCTGGGAGGCCCACCGGATGGAGAAGTCCTCGGCCAGCGCCCGGCCGTTGGTGGCGATCAGGCCGTTGTGGGTCCAGAACCACTTGCCGAGCTTGTTCGCGTTGACCACGGCGGCATCGCCCCAGTGGGCCATGCGTGGCGAGATCTGCGAGCAGACCTCCTTGTCGACCATCCAGTCGATCATGAACATCGGATGGGTCGGGGAGAGGAAGGCCGCGGTGTCACGGTTGACGTAGCGCTGAAAGCGAGCGCGCTCCTCGCGGGGGATATCGACCTTGGTCTTCAACAGGATGGGCAGGACGATCAGGCGGTTGACCGGAGTCATCGCGTGCACCATGAGACTGGTGGTCGGCGGATCGGAGTAGTCCAGCATGTCTAGCCCCCTCGTGGATGGCGCCCTTTGGTGCGCACCGGACTATCCTCGGGGAAAACCTCGGGCCAACCCCTACATGAACGGTTCCGGTGGCAGCGCCCGCCCGTCCGCCAGCGTGGCCCGCTCACCGAAGGGCAGGCGTCCGGTGGCGGTGAGCCAGAGCAGCTCGGTGTAGACCGCCCGCAGCTGTGTGCAGTGGGGCGAAGGGGCCGTGGGGTCGCCGGTCAGCGCCAGCACCTCGCCACGGCAGTCCCCCGCACACCAGCCGCGGAAGGGGCAGCTGCGACAGCGGGTGTAGCGGGCGCTGTGGTAGCGCTGGCGAAGTCGCTGGAAGACAGGGGAGCCCACCAGGATCCTGCTCAGGTCCTGCTCCAGCAGGCTGCCGGCTGCGTGCTCCGGGTCGGTGTGGTTGGGGCAGGGGTAGACCCGGCCGTCGGCGTCCACCAGCACTACCCGGCGGCCGATGCCGCAGCTGGTGCGGCCTCTTCCTCGGCCCAGCAGTGTGGCGGCGATGGAGAACCAGTCCCTGGCCAGCAGCCCCGCCAGCTCCGGGCGCCGTCGCAGCAGCGCCACCAGGGCACGCATGGCCGCCAGCTGATCGGGCAGCCGGCCGGGATCCAGGGCGCCCATGCCCACCCCTCGCAGGGGGATGAAGCGCACCTCGTCCACCCCCAGCGACGCGGCCAGGTCGAGGTAGGGCTCGAGCTGCGACTCGTCCCCCCGGGCGTAGACCCGGCAGAGGATGGTGTAGGCCCCGACCTCCCGCAGCGCTCGGAGCCCCTCCAGGGCCGCCGGGTAGCTGCCGGCTCCCCGGACGCGATCGTGCGCTGCTGGCTGGTGGTGGTCCAGGCTCACCTGCACCTCGACACCGCGCTCCGCCAGCTCTCCAGCCAGCTCCGGGGTGATGAGCGTGCCGTTCGTGGAGAGCACGGGCCGCTGCCCGAACAACCCGGCGCAGCCGTCCAGCAGGGCGAGCAGGCGCTCCGGCTGCAGGGTCGGCTCACCCCCCAGCACCACCAGGGAGGCGTCTGGATCCAGGACTCTCTTCGAGGCCTGGATGCCGGCCACGATGGCCTCGATGGGGGCGTCTTCGCTGTGGTGGTCGCGGTTGTAGCAGTGGGCGCAGCGCAGGTTGCAGCGGTTGGTGAGGTTGAGGGTGAGGTTGGCGATGGACAGGTGCTCTGCGTTCGTGCCCGCGGGCGTGGTGTCGCGGCGCAGGATGCCGCGCTCCATCAGGTCGCGGATCACGGGCTGTGCCTCGGCCTCCACCTCCGCCAGGGAGCGCCGTTGGGCTTTGGCGTGTCTGCGCAGCACTCGGCGGACATCGCTGCGGCCGTCGAAGCGCTCCAGGAAAGCCAGCAGGTCGTCGTCCACCGCCAGCCACTGGGCCAGCTCGCCCCAGACCAGCAGCCAGGCATCGCCCCGCCGCTGGCGCAGATCGGGGGCCGCGGCGTTCAGCACGGTGCGGCGACCGACGGGTTCGCTCATGGGGGCCTCTCGCTCGACTCCCGGCGAGCGTAGCCCCAGGCCGCGATGGCTACCAGCAGCAGCAGGGCCACCACCAGCGCTGGAGTCCGCGCGCCTCCCGGCGGCAGCAGCTTGAGGACCGCCATGGAGTTCCAGGCCACGTGCATGCCGATGGCCCACAGCACGGAGCCACTGGTAATGGTGACACCGCACAGCAGCAGGGACAGGACCGCCATGGGCCACTGCTGACCCATGGGGGCGTGCATGGCGGCGAAGATGGCTGTGACCAGCAGCGTGGCCCCCACCGGGCCCCAGCGACGGCGCAGGTCGGCCAGCAGCACGCCGCGAAAGAAGAGCTCCTCGGCCACGGGCACCAGGGCCTGCAGGGCCAGGCCGCGGAGCGTGCGGTCCAGGCTGGCCTCGCCCAGGCCCTGTGGCCAGAGCAGGGCGAAGGCCAGCACAGCGACGGCGGCTGCGGCGGTGGCGCCCAGCATCCAGCCCGCGCGACGCCCCCCTCGGCTCAGCATCAGATCCCAAGGCCGCCCGAGCCGCCACAGCAGCGCCGTCCAGCCCAGCAGCCACAGGCTGGGCAGGGTGAGCAGGGCCCACTCCCCCAGGGAAGCGAGCCAGGGCAGGGCGGCCATGTACAGGCCCAGCGCCAGCAGTGCACCGGCGGGGACGGCGGCTCGGCGACCGGGGGAGATCGCCTTCGTCACCGCAGCCAGGCGCTGTTGTCCGTCAGCGGGGAGCCGAAGTACTCGGGGAAGGTGTCGCCGCAGTCGCGGCACTGGACGTTGGCCACTGGCACCAGCACCGACTCGATGTAGAAGATGGTGGCGTCCGCAGGGTCGCCACCCTCGCCGCCGTTGCCCGAGCAGCCGTCCTGGGTGACCGTGATGCTGTAGGGGCTGTAGGACGAGGAGGCGTAGGGGGTCTCGGTGCCGTCGAAGAACATGAAGCCGAAGGCGTAGTCGTAGTTGGCGCCGTCGTCGTAGTAGTAGTGGATGACGTGCTCGCACCAGCCCTCGTAGTACTGCCAGCCCTCGGTGCTGAGGCCCTGGACGGCCACGATCTCGTCGTCGTCCAGCTCGAAGACGAAGTCGTCGTCC
>CAZHIK010000002.1:33171-37892 GCA_964532635.1 uncultured Enterobacterales bacterium | reverse complement strand
GGCTGCCGCAGGTCGTGGCCTTGGTGAGCAGCTAAGCCCCAGGCGCCCGCATCGTCCTGGGGGGATACGGCGCGGCGGCCCCCGAGACCTGGGCCCTGGGCGACGTGGTCTGCCACGGTGACGGCATCGCATTCATGCGGGAGCTGCTGGGCGAGCGTGTGGACGAGCCCGTGGAGCACCCCACCATCGTCTACGGCAACACCCTGCTGTCCCTGCCCATCGACGCCGGCCGCAAGATCATGCTCTGCACGGGGCTGGGCTGCGCCACGGGCTGCGACTTCTGCGCCAGCTCCGCACGCTTTCGTCGCAAGTATGAGCCCCTGGTGCCCGACGGCGATGCCCTCTTCGCTGTGATGGACGATCTGTACCAGCGCACGGGCATCGACGAGTTCCAGCTCTTCGACGAGAACTTCCTGGTGGACCGTCCCCGGGCCGAGCGCTTGGCCGAGCTGTGCCAACAGCACGACCGGCACTTCGACTTCTTCACCTTCGCCTCCCTGCGCTCCCTGGCCCAGTACAGCGCCGAGGAGCTGGTGCGCATCGGGGTGTCGGCAGTCTGGGTGGGCCTCGAGGGCAAGCACGCCGGCTACTCGAAGCTCCACGGTGAGCGGCTCGCGGCCCTGATCACCCGCTTGCGTCGGGCGGGCATCCTGGTGGTGGGCTCCATGATCGTGGGCTTCGACTACCACACCCCCGCCATCATCCACGACGAGCTCGAAGAGATCCTCGACGCCGAGCCCACCTACCTGCAGTGCTTGATCTACGGCCCCACCCCGGGCACCGCGCTGTGGGATCGCCTGGAGCGCGAGGGCCGCTGGGTGGGTGGACCCCCGGGGCGCGGCGGGGTGCCCTACGAGCGCTGTGACGGCTACGAGCTGGGCTTCTCCCACCCCCACATGAGCACCACCGAGCTCGAGGCGTTGCAGCGCCGCTGCACCGAGCTGGACTTCGAGCGCCACGGCCCCAGCATCTACCGGGCCATCGCCACCTGGCACGAGGGCTGGGTGAACCTACGGGAGGCCTCGCAGCCCTGGCTGCGAGCCCGGGCCGCGGTCTACGAGCGCAAGCTCGCCAGCTGCCGACCGCTGCTGCCCGTGGGCATCGCGAGGGCCCCCACTCCCGCCGTGCGCAGCCGGCTGGTGGCCCTGCGCGATCGGCTGGATGCTGCCTTGGGCCCCGCGGACCTGCGGGAGCGGATCATCGCCCACGCCGTGCTGCCCGCTGCCGAACGCTGGACCCGCTTCGCCCTGCGCTACGATGCCTTGCAGCAGCCCCGGCTGATCCGCAGGAGGTATCGATGGTAGCGGGCGACGAAGCGATGCCCCCAGAGGTCTGTGGCCCCCGGGTCTCCGGCGGGGACCCAGCGGTCGAGCACGACCTGCTGATCATCTCCGATGTGCACCTCACCCTGAGCCTCGACGAGGAAGACCAGGCCACCGACCAGGCCATCGCCTCGTTCCTGGACCACCACCGCCAACACCGCAACCGCGGCCGCCCCTGGCGGCTGGTGATGGCCGGCGACATCTTCGAGTTCGTCTACCCGGACATGCAGCACTTCATAGACCGCTACCCCGGGCCCGACGCCCCGGTGCGTGACGGCGCGGGCTTCCTGCAGCTGTGGCCGGTGCAGGCCCTGGCCTGGCGGCTGCGGGTCACCATGCGCGAGAGGGCGCCAGCGTTCCTGGCCCTGGGGCGCTTCCTGGCCGCCGGCAACCGGCTCGAGATCATCAAGGGCAACCACGACGTGGAGCTGCAGTGGGCCACGGTGCAGCGAGCGTTCCTCGACACCATCACCGCCATCATGGACGAAGCCGGCGAGCCCCTCGAGCCCGGGCTGCTCGAGCGCGCCATCGACTTCCACGTGTGGTTCTACTACGAGCCCGGCCGCGTCTACGTAGAGCACGGCAACCAGTACGACGAGTTCAACTGCCTGCCCAACTTCCTGGACCCGGCTCTGGTCACCGATCCCAACCGCAGCTTCTCCCCCATGGGCTCGCGGCTCACCCACTACATGACCAACGCGTTCGTGGACTACAAGCCTCGGCCCGAGGCGGGAGCGTTCATGAACTACCTGGAGCAGACGGGCCAGAAGTGGTCGCGCAAGTACATCGAGCGCAGCCTGACGGTGCTGTACCACTCGGTCATCGGCTCAGGGCTGTTCTCGGAGGAAGGCTGGCAGGCCGGCTCTGGCCGAGAGGACGAAGGCCTGCTGGACATCGAGCGGCTGTACGGCATCCCCATCGAGACCCTCGAGGAGCTGCAGGCCCTGCAGTCGGCCCCGGTGACCGCCCAGCGGGGCTGGGTGATCAACCGCTTCGGGCTGGACCGGGCGGCCATCGTGCTGTTCGGGCTGCTGATGGTGGCCCTGGGCCTGATCTACGGGCTGTTTCCCATCACCGAGCCTGCCCTGCTGGCCGTGGCCGGGCTGGGCCCCGTGGCCCTGGTGGTGGGGGTGCTGCTGAGGCTGAAGGTCAAGAAGGGCCGCAGGCATCACAAATGGATCGCCCTGGTGGCCCTGGTGGGCGCTTGCGGCATCGCCAGCTTGCTGGCCCCTACCGCCACCCTGTTCGGCGGCGTGATCGTCACCTGGGCGGTCTTCGTCACAACCTTCGCCTTCCTCATCCTGCCCCTGACCGATGCCTCGGACCTGCACCGCCACCTGGTGATCACCGCCAACAGGGTCGGTCGGCTGCTGGATGTGCCCCTGGTGGTCTTCGGCCACCACCACCGCCCCACCGAGCGTGAGCTGCAAGGCGGCCGCCGCTACCTGAACAGCGGGGCCTGGGCCAACTGCGGCGATCGGGGCGAGCAGGCCTGGATCAAGCTGTGGCGCGACGAAGCGGACCGCGACCAGGCGGAGCTGATCATCGGCCCCCCAACCCCCGGAGGTGAGACGTGAGCGCAGCGCGTCTAAGCTGGATTCCGATGGCCCTGCTGGTCATCTTCGCCCTGTTCTGGTCCTTCTGGAACATGAAGCTCGGCCTGTGGACGGGCCTGGGAGGCTCGGGCCTGGTCGTATGCCTGCTGCTGGCCACACCGAACCGCGAACCGGGGGAGGGGCCATGAGCTTCGAAGCCTCCATGGCGGTGGTGATGGTGATCTCGGCGGCCCTGGCCGCCGTACACGCCTTTGGCACCCGAGCTCCCGACGAGGCCCTGCACCTGCTGATCACAGCGGCGGGCTTCGGCTACATCTTCCCCTACATCGACGTCAACATCTTCGGCCACTACGGCTTCGACGGCGAGTGGACGGTGTTGGGCCTGCCCTTCCACCTGGGATTTTCGTGGTGGGCCTTCTACTACCTGGCCCTGTGCATGGCGGAGCGGGTGCTGGGGCGAGGCTACGAGCCCATCGGTCTGGCCGCACTGACCGGGGTGATCTTCGGGCTGCTCGAGTACCAGTGGGATCTCACCCTGTTGGGAGCAGGCCTGATGGAGCTGCACGTGCCCAGCTTCGCGCCCTACCCCTACGACTTCCACGTCGGTGTGCCCATGTTCCACGCCATGCTTGCCTTCATCTGGGTGGCGGGCTTCCACGCGCTGCGAAGGACGGGCAAGCCCGCCCTGGCCATCGGCCTGGGTCTGGCGGTGCTGGTGGGCGTACCCCTGTTCGCCATGGCATGCCTGCCCCTGACCACTCCGATGATCGAGGGGGTGCGGCCGCACCTGTCCCTGTACTGGCAGCACAGCGCCGACGTGTGGCACTTCGCCAGCTCCTTCGCCCCCTTGGCGGCGCTGGGGGCCATCATCGTCAGCTGGCTGGGCCGCAAGCTCGGCGGCGCCGCCCACCGCGACGGTCGCGTGGGATTCTAGGGCTCGCATGGGCCTCCGCATCCACTGCATCGCTGGCGCGCGGCCCTTCGAGCGTGCGCTGAAGCCGGTGTGGTGGGCGTTTTCCAGCCACGGCGTGGCCAACCTGACCCTGCCGTGGCTGGCGGGGCTGGTGCCGCCGCGGCACCACGTGACGTTGCAGGACGAGCAGGTAGGGCCGCTGGATCTCGACGCGCCGATGGACCTGGCGCTGCTCACCGCCAAGACCTGCTACGCGCCCCGGGCGTTCGAGATCGCTGCGGCGCTGCGGGCTCGGGGAGTGCCCGTGGTGATGGGCGGCTGCCACGCCACCCTCTGCCCCGACGAGTGCGCCCAGCACGTGGACAGCGTGGTGCTGGGCGAGGCCGAGCCCGTGTTCCAGCAGATCCTGTTCGATGCCGCCGACGGCTGCCTCGAGCCCCGCTACATCGGCGGACCGCCGAGCTTCGACGGCCTGCCCCTGCCGCGCCGGGACCTGCTGCCCAAGCGCTACATCATCGACGCGGTGCACGCATCGCGGGGCTGCAGCCACAGCTGCGGCTTCTGCTGCATGCGCTCGGTCTACGGCCCGGGCTACCGGGCCCGGCCAGTGGGCCAGATCATCGACGAGCTGCACACCCTGGGCCCCTACCTGGGCTTCCACGACGAGAACCTGGTGGCCGACCGCGAGCACGCCCGGGAGCTGTTCACCGCCATGATCCCCCTGGGAAAGCTGTGGATGGGGCAGGCGAGCGTGGACGTGATGGAGGACCCGGAGCTGGTGGAGCTGGCGGGCCGGGCCGGCTGCACCGGCTTCTTGACGGGCATGGAGACCATCAGCCAGGCCAACCTGGTTGCCACAGGCAAGACCCAGAACGACGTGGCCGCCGACCTGGCCGCCACCGGGGTCAACGTGCACGTGGTCTGTGATCC
>CAZHIK010000002.1:12504-33161 GCA_964532635.1 uncultured Enterobacterales bacterium | reverse complement strand
GAACGACGTGGCCGCCTACGGCGCCATGATCCGGGCCTGCCACGAGGCGGGCATCGCCGTGGGCGCCGCCATGCTCTTCGGCCTCGAGCACGACACCACCGACAGCTTCGCCGAGACCGTGCAGGCCATGCACGAGCTCGAGGTGGATCAGGCCTACTTCAAGATCGTCACGCCCTACCCGGGCACCCCCTACTTCGACGACCTGGATGCCCAGGGTCGCATCCTCACCCACGACTGGCAGTACTACGACGGCTGCTTCCCCGTGTTCCAGCCCCACAACATGACCCCCCGCCAGCTGTTCGAGGGCGCCTGCTCGGCCCGGGCCGAGTTCTACCGAGCCCGCCACGTGGCCCGGCGGATGCGCCACGTGCGCCGCCTGCGCCTGCCCTGGTGGGCCCAGCTCAACATGAACCGCCTGGCCCGCGACGCCTTCGCGGACGGTGAGCCGTGGGGTGAGGCCCTGCTACGGGAGATCGAGGCATGAGCGGGGTGCTCACCAATGGTCGCCGCCCCAAGGTCCTCGTGACCTCGGTCTTCGCCCCCTTCGAGCAGGTGGAGACGCCCTACGAAGCCCCGGACAACTTCTACCAGGTGGGCGTGTGCCACCGCTGCTTCACCCGCCACCAGGGCATGTTCAGCATCCTGCAGCAGCAGCACACCTACCCGCTGCACCTGATCGCCCACAACCTCGACGCCGAGGTCACGGTGCTGGACTACCCCACCTTGCGGCGCTTCTCCGACGAGGTGGCCAGTGGGCGCTACGACGTGGTGGCCATCGGCTGCGTGGTCTCCACCCTGGGCAAGGCCCGGCGCATGTGCCGGGTGGCCAAGCAGGAGTGCCCGGGCATCATCACCGTGGCGGGTGGACCCGGGGTGTTGGGCGTCCCCGAGCTGATGGAGCCCTTCGCCGACCACCACTGCCGCGGCGAGGGCGTGGCCTTCATGCGCCGGCTGCTGGGCCAGGAGCCCGACGCGCCCATCGACTTCCCGGTCGTACGCCTGCACCACGGCAACGACGGCGTGCTGGGCCTGCCCCTGCAGGACCACAACTTCCCTGTGCTGGTGGGGCTGGGCTGCCCGCGCCAGTGCGAGTTCTGCGCCACCTCGGCCCAGCACGGCGGCCAGTACCTGCCGCTGTTCGAGCAGGGGCGCGACCTGTTCGCGTTCATGCAGAAGGTGGAGCGCCAGAGCCGTCCGTCGCGGGGGGCGCTCAGCTACCTGAGCTTCATGGTCTACGACGAGAACTTCCTGCTGCAGCGGGAGTTCGTCGAGGAGTTCAGGGCCCTGAACCGCGAGCAGGCCCTACGAGAGCCCCAGTTCGTGATCTTCGGCTTCGGCGATGCCGACATCCTCAGCGAGCACAGCGCCGAGGACCTGCTGGAGCTGGGCATCGACACCATGTGGGTGGGGCTCGAGTCCCCTACGGGCACCGGCTGGGGCAAGCACGGTGATGTGGACCTGCCCGCACTCATCGAAGACATGGCCAGCTCGGGCATCCGCGTGATCGGATCGCTGGTGGCGGGGCTGGACGACCAGGACGAAGCCGCCATCCGCCGTGACATGGACTTCGCGCTGGGCCTGCCCACCACCGCCGTGCAGTACATGCCCGTCAACCCCATCCCGGGCACCGTGCTGTACGAGCGCTTGAAGGCCGCCGGCCGCATCGCGCCCGTGGATCACCGCTGGTACGGCATGAGCCACTTCAACGTGCTGCACGAAAGCCTGGACGAAGCCACGGTGCTGGCGCTGATCCAGGAGTTCTACGAGCGGGAGCACGCCACGGGCGGGCCCATGGTCTACCGCCACCTGCACAGCCGCTGGCGGGGCTGGCTGCGCCACCACGCCAGCCCCAACCCCTACGTGCGCGGGCGCACCGAGCTGTTCCGCCGCGACCTGATCCGGGCCTTCCCCGTGCTGGTGCTGGGGGAGCGGCTGGGGCCAACCCCGCGGGTGCGGGAGCTGTTCGGCACCCTGCGGCGCGAGGTCCAGGGCGCCTTCCCCCGCAGCGAGGTGATCCGCCAGGCCCTTCGGGGCAGAGCCAGCCCGGGCAACAGCCTGCCCTACGCGCTGATGGGCCTCCCCGGCCTGCGCCTGCTGCTGCGGGAGGCCCTGGTGGCCAACGCCGTGCTGAGCGACCCCCGATCGCGCGGTATGCCCGAGTGGCTGCTTCGGCGCCGAGCTGCCGAGGCTCGCTCTGGACGGGGTGAGATCCCCTGGGATCAGCCCGAGACCGTCGTGACCCACTACCCGCGAGGTGCCGCATGAGCGCCCCTGCCACCATGGACCGCTTCCGCCACGAGATGCAGGTGCTGTTGAAGGAACGCATCGGCGTGGCCGCGTGGGCAGGCGCCTTCGTGTTCCCCTGGTACGTCTTCGAGGACCAGTGGCTGTGCCCCGACGGCTGGCAGCGGGTCTTCGCCCTGCGCATCATCTGCTCCCTGACCTGCATCCTGGCCGCTGCTCTCAATCACACCAAGCTGGCCCGGCGGCACACCTTCGTCTTCGTCATCGGCGTGACGGCCACGGTCTCGGTGCTCAAGGCCTTCACCACGGCCCTGGTGGTGGACGACATCCAGGCGCTGTACTTCGGCGGCCACGTGCTCATCCTCTGCGGCATTCTCGCGTTCCTGCCGCTGAACTGGTGGCAGGCCCTGATCACCGGCGGCACCGTGATCCTCGGCTACGCCGCCCCCACCCTGCTGTTCGCCGATCCGGTGGAGAAGATCCCATTCGATATCCAAGTGGGGCTGATGACCGCCGTGTGGCTGCAGCTCGCGCTGGGATGTCACTTCAACTATCAGATGCGGGAGCGGGAGTTCGTGTTCCGCAGCAAGCTGCACCAGGTGCGACAGCGGGCCGAGGACTACGGGTTCTGAGGGGGCGGCCGCCTACTGCGGGCTCAGCTCCAGATCGAGCCAGGCCGTGGTGTCGCAGCTGTAGCTACCGTTGTCGGTGGCGATGAGCTGCGCCGTGCCCGGCTGCAAGGCGATGGGACCGAAGGGTACGGCGTCCTGGTAGCCCTGAACCAACTCGCTGGACCACAGCGACACCCCGCCCTGGCGGATCTCGAAGGCCGCACCGTTGTCGCAGACCGTGGTGCGGTTCCAGTCCTGCAGGCCCACGGCACCGTTCAGGATGCCGTAGCCCTCGGGGATCGTGATGGTCACCGTGCTGGGGGCGTGGGCGAACAGGCCGGTGCAGTGGTGGGTGCCGTTGATCATCAGCCCGGGGCCCCAGTACCCGGTCTCGTCCACGGTCAGCGCCCCCCAGCCCACGGTGCCGGTGGGCTCGAGGTCCGAGGACCGCAGCACGCCCTCGGCAGCCTCGGGGCACTCGGCCACATCTCGGCCCGCCAGGTCGCTGAGCCGCGTGTGCAGGAACAGCAACAAGCTGGCCCAGCGGCAGTCGAAGTAGGGGCCGTAGCCCAGGACATCGCCGTGCACGTGCTCGCGGATCAGCTCGGCGGAGCTGCGCACCTGCTCGCTCACGGTCTCCCAGGCCAGCGGCCCGGTGATGGCTTCGTCGATGACGGCCTGCAGGTCAATGCCCATAGCGACGGCGCGCTTCAGGACCGGGTCTTCGTACTCGGCGTAGGTGACGCAGTTGTAGGACCAGGGCGATGACAGCCAGGGCTGCCAGGGGTCCACCCCCAGGGCGGTGTCGAAGTAGTACGGGTAGCCCAGCTCCACGTCGAAGTCCCAGGGCAGCAGCTTCCACTGTCCGCCGTCGTCGAACAGGTAGAAGTTGTTCCCGTCGGCGGAAAACGCATCCAGGCTCCCCATCACCGAGCGGGTGACGGACACGCGGGCGAACTGCTCCACGTCCAGCACCGCCGCCAGCTCCTCGTCGCTGCCGTTCGCCACCACCTCGATGAGCGCCGCCAGATCCTGTCCGTCACCACCGTAGGAAGTCTGGGGCTCGTACCAGGTGAGCATGTCGTCGGTGGTGGGGTTGAGCCCCAGCCCGTAGTAGTGCTCGTTGGTGGAGTACAGGGGGCCGTCGTCGTGGCCGAACCAGCGCTCCACGTAGCGATCGTCGATGGACTCCATCACGATGAAGAAGCCCACCGGATCGCCGTTGACGCTGACCTGGGCCCAGCCGGTGCGGGCCGCAGGCAGGCCCATGCCCCGCATCACCTCCGTGCCGATGCGCTCGTTGAGGAAGCCCCAGTCCTGGGTGGAGTTGTCGAGCTTGAGCTCGTCCAGCTCCCGCCAGAGCTGACCATCGTTCAGGCGATCGAAGCTGATCTTGAGGGACGGCTTGCCGGCCACCAGGCTGCCGGCCCCAAACGCCCGCACTGCGACCCCGTCCACCCGCTCGCCCTGCCACTCGAAGCTGGCCTCGTGCCAATTCTTGGCCCAGGGATCCTCGGAGATGTCGGCCCAGGACTCGGTTTCCATGGTGAGGGCGATGGTGGCCACGGCGGTCGGGTCGAAGATGGTGTCGGTGGGGTCCGGGGCGTCGGGGATCCACTCGCTGCCCGCAGTGTCATCGCCAGCGGGCGTGCTGTCCTGCTGCTCGAAGCCGCTGTCCTGGGGCGGCGCGAGCGGCAGCCCCCGCGGCGTGCAGGCCGCGAGGGCGAGAAGGACAGCCAGCCCGGGTTTCACTCGGCGTCCGGGCTGGGGGTCGCGGCCGCGGGCTCGCTGGCGGTGAGCTTGGCCTCGAGCTTCTCGAGCTCGCTCACCGGGTCCCAGGCGTTGTCCACCACGAAGCGCCAGGGGCCACTGCCACTGGCTGCGATGTAGACGATGCGCGGGCCCTCGGCCGGGACCGGACGCTCGGGCTCGTAGACCGGGAGGATCGGTGAGGGCACCGGCTCCCCCCGCTCGTAGGCCTGCTGCATGGCACAGTACAGCTCGAAGTCCGAGCCGGCGACCTCGATGACCTCGCCGACGCTGAGCAAGCCGTCGGGCACCTGCACCCGCTGCCGCACCACGAAGCGGGCCACACCGTAAGCGCAGGGCACGCCGTTCACCACGCCGTCGGCCACGGCGCGGTGGGGCGGCTCGGCGGGCTCCACCACCGCGACCACCGTGTGGGGCCCGAGGAACTCGTCGATGGCCACCGGCTCCGGGTGGATCTGGCTGGCCTGGGCGGTGGCAAGAGCGAGGCTGGCGAAGAGGATGCTGGGCATGGCTACTCAGTCGAGATGATGGCTCGGTACGCCGCCGCGCGCTGCTTCCGGTCCGCAGCGCAGACGTGCTGACAATACCCGCAGCTGGCCTCGAAGCGCTGCTCCGGACGACGCACGAAGCCGTGCTCGGCGTGGTGGGCCATCGCAGCGAAGGTCTCCGAGGCGTGGTTGCGATGCCCCAGGGATCGCAGCATCAGGTCATCCCAGCAGGCCTGCAGCTCCCCGTCTTCCTCGGGCAGGGTCACCCGCCCGCGGCACCAGGTGGACCAGTCCGGGAAGCGGCTCTGGCCCGAAAATCCCCCGCAGACCAACACGCAGCGCAGGTTGGAGCGCTTGCGGTTGTGCTCGAACTCAGAACCGCCGATGGAGACCCGGTCGGTCTCTGTGGGGTGGATGAAGCCGGACTGGCAGGAGCGCTCGCACAGCCGGCAGCCATCGCAGAGCTGCTGGTCGAGCATGTCGCTCTGCTGGAGCCTAGTGGTGGTGAGCACGGTGGTGAACAGCACCCGGGCCCCGTGCTCGGGGTGCAGCACGTTGCCGCTCCAGCCGATGACGCCCAGGCCCGCGGCCACCGCGCCGTAGCGATGGGCGAAGCTGGGGGTCAGGCGCCAACCCCGCACCCGCAGGGGGCCCCGGTACAGCAACGGCGCCAGCGCCCGCTTGGCGCGGTCCAGGGGGCGACGTCCATCGCGAGCCAGCCAGTCCACCACGCCCTGCCGAACCCCGTGGGGCACCCAGCGGTAGCCGAGCTTGTTCTTGTAGCGGTAGTCGAGGTTGGGCTCGGCGGCGACGGCCAGGTGGCCTTCGGATCGGATCAGGTCTGCGACGGCCCGAGCGGACGTTTCCAAGGCCCGGTACAGCGCGGCCTCGTGTTGCTGCAAGCCCTCGCTGTCTTCCTTGGCCAGGTAGCGGACCACGATCCCGGGATCGTAGTGGGCCATCAAGGACACCAGGGAGCGGGCGCCGGGAAGGAGGTAGGCCGGATTCGCCGAGGGCAGATCGGGGAGCCGGGAGCAGGCGGCGAAGCCCACCGCGCTGGCGCCACTGGACTCGGCGAGGCGCTCGATCCGCTGCTCGATGCTCATGGTCGCTCCTACAGCCCCGACTCCGGGTGGAAGAGCATCACGTAGCCACCACTGTCGTAGGCCGCCGAGATGGCGATGTCGGCGCAGCCGCCGCCGCTGATGTCTCCCACACCGGCCACCGCGGCGCCCATGTACTGGCTGAACGCGGTGCCGTAGGCCGCGCTGTCAGCCTCGGTCAGGCTGTAGGTGCCGGCCTCGAGGGGGCCCATGAACAGGTAGGCCGCACCCGCGTAGCTGGCGCCCATGCTGGAGAAGGGGGCGCCCACCAGCAGGTCGCCGTAGCCATCGCAGTCGAGATCGCCCGCAGCGGCCGCGTGGTCGCCCGCGGACGAGGAGCTACCCTCGGCCAGCGCCACGTCGGCCCCACCGGCCAGCGAGGCGGGCCAGCTCATGGGCGAGGATCCGTGCAGCACCCAGACCACGCCGTTGCTGCTGTCGCCCACGAACACGTCATCGAAGCCGTCGCCGTTGACGTCCCCCGCCGCTCCGGGCAGCAGGTCCGAGGGCGAGCTGATGCCGCTGAGGACCCCGTCGGAGACCCCCGCCTCGAGGGCGTAGGCGCCGGCATCCACCGGGCCCTCGAAGACGTGGACCGACGAAGGCTCGGAGCCGCCACTGTAGTTGGCGTTGGTGATCCCGATCTCGGCGAAGCCGTCGCCGTCCACATCCCCCAGCATCGCCACGTTGAAGCCGGCGTAGCCCAGGTAGCGCTGGCCCTCGAAGCTGGCCCAGGCCTGGTCGGTGCTCATGGTCCCGCTGACGGGACCGTGGAACAGGTAGGCCGCACCGCTGTCGTTGAGCACCGGATCGCCGGGGGTGGCCTTGTAGGCGCCCAGCAGCAGATCCTCATAGCCGTCGCCGTTCACATCGGCGCTGCCGCTGCGCTCGTGGGGCAGCAAGGCCCCGCCGATGGCGTAGCCGGCGCTGTCCCCGGCTTCGGCACCGTAGATGGCGGCCGTGGGGGACGGGCCGGCGGCGGTGATGGGGCCCGTGTAGAGGTAGACCGCACCGGCGGAGCTGGAGGCGCCAGGGGCCCCCACCAGCAGGTCGTGCCAGCCGTCCATGTTCGTGTCGCCCACGCCGGCCACGCGGAAGCCGTACTGATCGCCGCTGGCGCCCTGCAGCACGCTGATGGCTCCGCTGTCGGTGCTCACGCTGCCCTCGAGGCCCTGCAGCTCCGCGCCGCTGTACAGCCAGGCCGCCCCCGTGCCGTAGGCCGAGGCGTGGCCCACCACCAGGTCGGGAGTGCCGTCGCCGTCCACGTCGCCAGCGGGGGCCATGTGGGAGCCGAAGCCCGAGTAGCCGGACACGCCGGTGATGATGAGCTCGGCGTTGCCCGCCCCCAGGGCGCTGTCCAGGCGCGGACAGCAGGAAAAGCGCATGTCGGCGTAGCCATTGAAGACGGGCCAGGAGGGATCCCCCGCCTTGGACGCGGCGGCTGCAGTCACCACCGGATCGCTCTGGGCCTGGCCCCAGGCGATGTCGTCGGCGTAGCCGATGTCGTCCCAGGACAGGTCGAAGGCGTCCTGGATGGTGTGGCCGCCTTCGGAGGGGAAGCCGGCGCCGGGGTAGTCGGGCAGCAGGTAGCCGAACATGCCGTTTTCGAGCTCGGCGGTGAACGGCATGATGGTGGCGCTGTGGTAGCCGATCACCGAGGCGGCCCCCTTGTCGGTGAACACGCTGTGCAGGGAGCGGTTGGACATGGAGTTGCAGGCCGACAGCACCACCACCGAGTCGTCCAGGGAGCTGTCGGGGATCTCGCTGTCGAACACCCCGCCCACACCGGCGACCCGGAGGATGCCCTTGTGGGGCAGGTGGGGCGCCACGTAGATGCTGATCAGCTCCCCCCAGCGCTGCTGGTAGGGCGCGTAGATGTCCTTGCACGCCTGGGCGTGGGTGCCGTCTGGGTTCAGCTCGCACCAGGTCAGGTTGCGCAGCTGCAGATCCGCTGGACCCTTGGCGCTCCCGAACGGGTACCAGTAGGGGATCCCCGACGGGGGGGGCCAGGTGCTGGGCATCCAGCCGACAGGCTTGTTGCCGCCGTGCCCCTCGATGAAGATCAGCCCGGGCCCCAGCGAAGCCAGGTCGTCGCCGATGTCGTCTCCACCGGCGATCAGCCCCGACAGGTGCACGTCCTCGTCCTCGATGCAGCCGCTGGCCGAGGCCCAGTCGATGAGCTCATCGGGGGGGTAGGGCTCCTTGAAGTAGGGGAAGTCCTCGTCGGTGGTGTACAGGTACACGGCCTTGGGGATGTCGTCGCCGCCCGCACCGCAGCCCCCGTCCTCGGGAGGCGGGGGAGGAGGAGGCGCCGACACCGGCGCCGGGGGCTCGAGCTGGGACTCGGGGTAGATGGGCAGGCCGCCCAGGGCGAACCACAGCGGATCCTCGGTCAGCCAGAAGATGCCATCGCCGGTGTAGAAGACGTGGTCGATGTCGCTCCGGGCCTCGAGCACCGGGCGCACCGCGGCCCAGATGGCGGCCCAGTCGTCGGGGGTCTCGCCCGCCACGGCTGCCAGATCGAGCTGCAGATCGCTCAGCTCGTCCAGCCGCTCGTCGGAAGGCTCTTCGCGCACCCACAGGGCGGCGCCCAGGGAGCGGCGGTGCGCGCCGTCGACGTCGATGTTCAGCCACAGGTCGCACTGATCGGTGGCGCCGGGGACAGTGACCTCACCCTCGAACAGCGTGTGCTCTTCGTCGCTGCCCACCTCGGACACGACGAAGCTCTGCCGGCCGTCCTCCTGGCAGTCGATGCTGCCTTCGGAGCCGCTCAGGGCAGCGTCGGCCGCCACGCCCACCGAGAACCGGGCCGTCTCCCCCGGGCGATAGATGAAGCCGTCCAGCTCAGGGCGAGCATCGAAGCTCACGTCGGGCTGCCACAGCACCCGAAGGTAGGCCGTGGCGATCGCGCCGTCGGCGGTGCTGCCCTCGACCTTCACCTGGTTCAGGCCTTCGGCCAGGGTCAGCTCGGCGCTCCAGGCTGCTGTGCCCTCGGCCTGGCCCTCGGCACCGTCCAGGATGGCCCAGCTCACCGCCTCGATGTCTTCGCTGGCGCTGCCCTCGAGCAGCAGCGTGGCGTCGTCGGCCTGGTAACGGTTGGCGGAGGTGGGGGATGTGATCGCCAGGCTCGGGGCCTCGGAGACCTCGATGATGGTGGGGCCGTCGCCCTGCCCGGTGTCGTCCACAGGGGAATCGGGCACGGGGCTGTCCGGGTCCGAATTGCAGGCCCTGCAGCCCGCGAGCAACAGGATCGAGACCACGGGAAGGAGCGCGCGCATCACCATGGAGCACCTCGGCGGATGTGCACCGGGTTCCTATCGGATCGAACTTCAGGGGGCTGGCGTCGGCCCTACGGTTTCGACACCCACCCCTTCGGCACCCCCACGATGGTGATGGCCGCCGGCAGGATCACCAGGTCGGCGATCAGGGCCACCAGCACGGTCACGCCGGTGAGCAGGCCGAAGTTGTAGGTGCCTACGAAGTCGGAGAGGCAGAAGATCCAGAATCCCAGGGCGAGCACAACCGAGGTGAACACCAGGGCGCGCCCGACGGAGGTCACCGTGGCGGTCATGGCCGGGTCCAGGGGCTTGCCCAGTGACAGCTCGTGCTTCAGGTGGTGCAGGTAGTGGATGGTGTCGTCCACCCCGATGCCAATGGCGATGCAGGCGATCATCACCGTGAAGCCGTCCAGCCGGATGTCGGCCCAGCCCATCAGGCCCAGCATGGCCGCGATGGGCACCACGTTGGGGATCATGGCCAGCAGGCCCATCTTCACCGAGCGGAACAGCGCGGTCATGGCGATGAGCAGGACCACGAGCATCAGGCCCAGGCTGCGGATCTGACCCTGGACCAGGTACTCGTCCATGTTCATGAACAGCAGGGACGAGCCGGTGAGCTGGACGGCCGAGCCCTCGGGGAAGAGCCCCTCAACCGCCTGCTCGACCTGATCGATGATCACCCGGGCCTGCTGCACCCCCAGGGTGGCCCCCTGGAAGCGGGTGGACAGCCGCAGCAGCTGGCGGTCGCTGTCCATCATGGGATCGGTGGTCTCCGGGTCGACCATCAGCAGAAGCTGCTCCACCGCCGCCCCGCTGTCGGGCACCCGCATCAGCTCGGGATCGCCGCTCATGGTGGCGTACAGCTCGCTGATCAGGTCGGCCATGCTCTCGCCCCGGTCCACGCCGTCGATGGCGTCGAGGCGGTCGTGGAGCGTCTCCACGGCCTTCAGCGTCTCGGCGTCCACGGCGGCGTCGGGCTCGCCAGCGTCGATGATGATGTCCAGGGGTGAGCAGCCGCCCCAGGCGTCCTCGATGAAGGTGGAGTCAACAACGATGGGAGCGTCCGCCTGGAAGTACTTGAGCAGGTTGGTCTCCACCTGGATGAACCAGGCCCCGGCGGTCAAGGGCACCAGCACCGCCATGGTCACCCCGAGCACCAGCCACGGGCGGCCGCGCACCCCACGGTCCATCGCCGCCAACAGGTTGGCGTAGCCCCCCTCGGCGGTGGGCTTCAGCCCGGCCTTGGGCTTGCCGAAGGCCAGCAGCGCGGGCAGCACGGCGATGGTGGCCACCAGGGCCAACATCACGCCGATGGCCGCGAAAGTGCCGAAGGTGCGCACGGGCACCACCTCGTTGACCAGCAGGGAGGCGAAGCCCGCAGCGGTGGTCAGGGAGGTGAACAGGCACGGCAGGGTGATCGCCTCGAGGGTCTCCTTGACCGCTTCGCGGCGGGTGGCACAGTGAGGCAGGGCCTGCTGGTAGCGGGCCAGGAAGTGCACGGCGTCGGCCACGCCCACCAGCATCAGGATGGGGGCGATGATGCTGGTGACCCAGTTGGTCTGGTGCCCTGCCCAGATGAACAGCCCCATGGTCCAGCCCACCGCCACCAGCACCACGGCTCCGGGCAGCAGTGCTGGCAGGAAGCGCCGGAGCAGCACGATGGTGCTCACGCCGACCAGCAGCATCATCAGGCCCGAGAACAGGTTGGTGTCCCGAGTGTTGCCGACCTCGATGGCCTCGGAGATCACCGGGTTACCGGCCATGCGCGGCTCGCGGGCCTGGTCGGCCTCGGCGAGGGCCTGGCGCAGGGTCGCTACCATGGCCGTCTCGGCCCCCGGCTCGTCGATCACCCGCTGCTGCACCTCCACCGCGATCAGGGCGGCGTCTCCCCCCGGAGCCACCAGCCGCCGCAGGATGGGGGAGTCCTGCACCTGCTGACGCAATTCGGCGACGGTGTCCTCGTCCTCTGGGAGCTCCTCGATCAGCGGCCCCACCTCGACCCAGCCCGGTGAGCCCTGCACCGCGTCGGTGTTGGCCAGGCTCAGGACTTCCTCGACGCCCTGCACGCCCTCGGCAGCCCGGGTCAGGGTGTCCAGACGCGCCAGCTCGTCCACCGTCCAGATGTTCGGTGCCTCCACGGCCACGTAGATGATGTGGTCCCCTCCGAAGACCTCGGTCATCTCCCGGTAGAAGCCCAGGCCCGGATCCCCCTCGGCCAAAAAGGCGTCCACGTTGTTGTTGGTGGTCAGGGTGGGCAGCAGCTGCAGGGCCGGCAGCAGGGCCAGCAGGGCAACGATCAGCAACAGGAAGCGGAGCTTCACCAACCAGGTGGCGACGGTGTGCATGGAGGCCTCGGGGCGCGCGGGGTGCCCTCAGGTCTACAGGAAGGGGCCCGCCCAGGTCCAGCCTCACAGCGGCACGGGACTTGCAAACGTTGAGCGAGCCCCGTTCCCCGAGCACGCCATGACCCGCATCGCCCTCGTTGTTCTGCTGCTCTCAGGCTGCACCGAGTACATCCTGGCCACCCCCGACAGCGCCGGGGGAAGAGAGGTCCCTGGCGGTGAAGGCGGACCGCTGGATGGAGACACCGACGACGGGGGCGAGCCCGACGACAGCGATCCGCCGGACGACTCTGGTGAACCCATCGACGACGATGATCCAGGTACACCCGAAGACACCGGCGATCCGGGGGATCCCACCCAGCCCCCCGAAGACGAGCCCCCACGGCTGATCCCCGATGACTGCCCGAACGGCGTCGAGGCCACCTTCAGCCCCGACGAGATCTACGTCCTGTCCTGGAACGAGACCGAGGCGTCGGGCACCCTGACGGCGCCCAGCTCGGACTGGTTCGAGGTCTACAGCACCTCCATCGTCGAGTCCGGCGCGTCCCAGTTCAACGAGAGCGCATACTTCAGGGTGAGCAACGCCACCGTGCCCCACGGCCTGCCAGCCATCGCCAACTGCCGCGCCGACTGGATCGTCCAGGACGCAGACAACAGCGGGTTCCCAAGCTCCTCGCTGATCTACATCGGGACCTTCTGGCTGGACCGCGGAGACAACAGCCTGACGATGTACCACTACTGCCCCCGCTTCCGGGACGGAGAGTGCACCGTGTTCCACAACAACGGCGACGCGGACACCACCTGCGACAGCGGCGACGCGAACTCCGTCCACTTCTCCGGCTACGGGCTCTGCCTGCGGCGCACCGACTGAAGCGACCGGCCGAGACCTTCCGGTCCCCCCGCGGATGACGCCTGCGGAGTATGTGTCCCAGGTCCCACACGGGCCCGAGGCACCCATGCGCGTCCTGCTGGTCAACCCCCGTCCCCCCCTCGCGGGCACGAGCTTCACGCGCATCCGCACCCTGACGCTACCCTCGGTGGCGGCCGAGTTGATGCCCCGCGCCGATGTCACCGTGGTGGACGAAGCGGTGCAGGACCTGCCTGCGGGGCCTTTCGACCTGGTGGGTATCTCCACCGACACGCCCCACGCGCCGCGGGCCTACCAGCTCGCCGACGAGCTGCGCGCCAGCGGCCGGCGCGTGCTCCTGGGAGGCACCCACCCCTCGGCGTGTCCCGACGAGGCGCTCGCCCATGCCGACGCCGTGGCGATCGGGGAGATCGAGGGCCTGGGAAGCAGGCTGCTGGACGATCTGGAGCGAGGCGCTCTGAGCGGGACCTACGCGCTGCCCGAGCGGCCCGCCCTGGACCAGCTGCCCGTCGCCCCGGTGGACCTGCTGCCCCGCTACTCCCAGCGCTTCCAGCCCTACCCCTTCGAGCTGACCCGCGGCTGCCGCAACGCCTGTCGCTTCTGCTTCAACAAGCGCATCCACGGCCCGGGCTTCCGACGCCGGCCCCTCGAGCCCCTGGTCCAGGCCATCCGCCAGCGGCCCGAGCGCATGCTGCTGGCCATGGACGACAACATCATGAACGATCCGGCTCACCTGGCGGCGTTCGCCGAGGCCATCGAGCCCCTGGGGCTCATCTGGGGCGGGCAGAGCACCCTGGACATCACCGACGATCCAGAGCTGCTGAGGCTGCTGCGAGCCTCCGGCTTCTGTTGGACCTTCCTGGGGCTCGAGTCGTTCTCGAAGGCCTCGCTGGCGTCCGAGGCCAAGGCCTTCAACCGGGTTCACCGCTACGAGGATCAGCTGCGCGCCCTGCGCCGCCACGGCGTGATGCCCTTCCTGGGGGTGATGCTGGGCCTGGATCACGACGGCCCCGAGGTCTTCGAGCACACCGAGCGCGCACTGCGCCGCCTGGCCCCCGCGGCCTGCGCCTTCACCATGCCCGTGCCCTACCCGGGCACCCCCTGGCACCAACAGGTACGGGACGAGGGGCGCCTACTCAGCGAGGACCTGGCCCTGTACGACGGGCACCACCCGGTGGTGCGGCCGCAGCTCATGAGCACCGCGCAGCTCGAGGCGGGCTACCACGGCCTGGCCCGCCGCTTCTACGGCTGGCGCCCGGCCCTGCGGCGCATGGCCCGCAACATGCAGCCCCGCCGCAACACCAGCCGGGCCTGGGTCGCGGCCAGCTTCCTGGCGGTCACCGCCGGGTATCGGCGCTACCACCGGAAGCTGGGGGACCGCTCGACCAGCCCCTGAGCCGCTGCCGCAGCCCATCGGGCTCGAAGCCGAAGGTCTCGGCCGTGTAGTGATGCTCGCCGCCCGCGTCCTGAGGATGGGCCTCGATCCAGGCCTGCAGCTCGGGCTCCCAGGCCGGGTCCCAGCCCAGGCCGTGGTGCTGGTGGACCCGGCGCGCGGCCGCGAGGGGATCGGCCGTCAGCTCCTCGTAGGAAAGCCGGAGCAGGCGCTCCCCCAGCCCATCCCTGGCCGCGGTGTTGCTGCGCATCCAGGCCTCGAGCAAGCGCAGGTTGTGCTCGCCCAACCGCGCGGGATCGGGTGCGGCGCTCATCATGGCGTGGAAGGAGTGGAACAGGCTGCTCATGCTCACCGCGATGGTCTCGGGCGCACGCTCGAGCTGCACCAGTCGGGCACCGGGCATGGCCGCGATCAGCTGGGGCAGGTAGCCGCAGTGGGTCGGCGCCTTGAGCACCAGGCGCTGGCTTGGCTCCTCAGACTGCAGCAATGCCAGCAGCTCCACCCAGCAACGATAGCCCGGCTCGAGGTCCTGCTCGATCAGCCAGTCGAGGTAGCCGTAGACCGGCGCGAAGATCCAGAAGCCGATGCTCAGGAACGAGGGATCGAGCAGGAAGCCGCACTCCTCGGGCTCCGAGGGGCCGATGGGGTGCTTGGTGTCCAGCACCGGTGCGATGCTGCGCATGGCCCGGACCTGCTCGGCGGCCTTGTCCACCCGGCGGTCCTTGCCAGGCGTGGGCAGGGGATAGCGCACCTGCCAGAGGGGGAGGGCCCGCTGCCCGGGGATCCGAGCGAGCAGCCGATGCAGCAGGGTGGTACCCGAGCGCGGAAGGCCGACGATCACCAGCGGCGGTGGGCCCTGCCAGCGCAACCGCTCGGGCTCGCGGCGGCGGATCCCCTCGAGCGCCAAGCGGCTGGTCATTGCTCCCACCACGTGTTCCCGCAGCCCCACGCGACCCACCAGGCTGAGCCCGGCGTCGTCCTCCAAGGAGCGACAGAGCCGCTCGAAGCCCTCGCGCTCCGGCCCCGACTCCAGCCCGAGCTCCGTCCCCAACCGCCGCTGCGCCAGGCGCAGGAGGGCGGCGGGCTCGAAGCGCAGCAGAGGAAGACCCATGGCCTGCAGGCCAGCGAAGACCGCATTGACCCCTCGAACGGGCCAAGCTGGCGTGGCGGGTGGCGGGGCTCCAGCGCCGGGCATGGGCCCACCCTACCACGGGGTTCCGCTGTGGTATCGTCGGTTCTCCCCGCTCCATCGCCCGACGTGCCCCCGCGCCCAAGGAAGCCCAATGCGCAAGCTCCTCCTCGCCTCCCTCGTGCTGATCTGGTCCAGCCTGGCCGGCGCCGCCGACCGCAGCGCCAAGGAGATCCTGACCGAAGCCCGCCGCAAGTACCGGGTGGAAAACGCCGTGCAGACGATGAAGATGACCCTGGTGTCCAAGTCGGGCAAGGAGCGCGTGCGCGAACTGGAGATCAAGGTGCGGCGCGACGGCGACACCCTCAGCTCCTACACCCGGTTCCTGTCTCCGTCCGACGTCGCAGGCACCCAGCTGGTGCTGGTGGACCTGCCGGACCAGGAAGACGACCAGCTGCTGTACCTGCCCGCCCTCGAGCGTGTCACCCGCATCGCCGGCAAGGCGCGCTCGGGTTCGTTCATGGGCTCGGACTTCCGCTACTCGGACTTCGAGCTGGACACCGGCGAGGGTTCCAGCCAGACCCTGCTGGAAGAAAACGACGAGTGGTGGATCATCGAGACCACCTGCGGCCCCAAGGACCCGGACACCAAGTTCGTGACCCACATCTCCCGGGCCGACAGCCTGCCCCGCAAGGTGGAGTGGTTCGACGACAGCGGCGCGATCACACGGCGCATGACCGTCGACCAGGTGGACATGAAGGACGGCGTGCCCGTGCCCACCATCAGCCGCATGGAAGACCTGAAGCGCTCCACCTCCACCCAGCTCCACATCACCGAGATCGACCTGGGAGTCACCGCCGAGCAGGTCCCCGACGAGGTCTTCACCGCCGCCTACATGGAGCGGAACGGGTAGAGCCGTGGGGATCGCGCTCCCCACTCTGGCACTCCTGGTCGGTGCGGCCCAGGCCGACGACGCCAACCTGCGCACCAAGGGCAGCCTGTGGACCCTGGGCGCGGTGGATCTGGGCAACGAGGTCTCCCAGGAAGACGTTGTGGAGTCCCTGAGCCGCTTCGCCCTCGAGGCGCGCTGGAACACCCCCACCGGCGGCCGCGTGCTGATGAGCGTGGCCGGGGAGCACTGGCTCCAGTCCGGGCCCGACACCCGCGTGCGGGTCACCGCCTGGCCCGACGAGGTGCGCTGGGATCGACCGTTGGCGTCCTGGGCTCACCTGCGCATCGGCCAGCAGGTGGCCCGCTGGGGGCAGCTCGAGGGCATCACCCTGGTGGACGTGCTCAACCCCCGCGACCTGCGCCATGGCCCCATGTACGCACCGGACGAGCAGCGCATCGCGGTACCCATGGCCCGCCTCGAGCTGGGTCCGCCCATGGCCCGGGTGCAGCTGTACGCCATCCCGTGGCACGTGCCCAACCGCTACCACATGGTGGGCTCGGACTGGGCCTTCTTCCCCACAGGCCTGGTGGAGGACATGGTCGCCACCGTGGGCACCTGGGAGGGTGATCCCACCACCGCGGCCCTGATGGGCGAGGTGGTGGGCGGGCTCGAGCAGCACCTCAGCGACGCCGATCCCTCGGCCTGGTGGGGCTACGACCACATGTTCCGCAGCGCGGGAGACCTCTGGCGCCCCTTGGATGGCCTCGAGGGCGCGGCGCGCTTCACGGTCTCCGGGGCCAGCGCGGACTTCAGCCTCATGGGGGCCCGGGTGCGGGCCGACCAGCCCACCGTGACCATGGACCCACAGCTGATGGAGTGGGTCTGGTACCGATCCTGGCCGGACCTCACCACCTTCCAGGCCTGGGCCCAGGAAGCCGACGGGCTGATCACCACCGACTACCCCTACACCTGGGTGGCCGGGCTCGACGGCGCCGCCACCCTGGGAGTGGTGGGCCTGAAGCTCGAGGGTGTCTACACAACCCACCAGGCGCTCACCACCAGCTTCCTCGAGGCCGACAGTTCTCCGGAGGTGGGGGTCGGCGTCAGCGCCGAATACCAGGGCAGCACCACCCTGCGCTTCGGGGTGGAAGCCGCCTGGAAGCGCCTGCTGGACGCCGAGGCTGGCCGCGGCCTGCTGGCCCGCCGCCAGGACGAGGGCATGGTGGCCGGCTGGTTCACCCTGTCCCTGTTCCGCCAGCGGGTGGAGCCCGAGCTCACCGCCGTGTGGTCCCCCACCTTCGAAGAGGGCGTGGCGTGCGCCAACCTGAGCTGGCAGCCCGGCGATCGCTGGGCCGTAAGCGCCCACAGCTGGTTCTTCTTCGCCCGCGCGCGCACGCCCCGCACCATCGACGATCTCATCGAGTACGACGGCGGCCCCATGGGCCTGTACAGCGACAACGACGCGGCTGCGCTGAAGTTCACGTGGTATCTCTGACAGGGACCCGATCCGATCACGGGGACGTCGATGAAGCACCTTGTCTTTCTGTTTCTGGGCGGCTGCACCTACCTCAGCGAGGCCGATCTCGAGGCCCGCATGGACCTGGACGGCGACGGCATCCCCCGCCCCACCGACTGCGACGACGACGACGAGGCGGTGGGGGCGCCGGAGCTTCGCTGGGTCGATCTGGACGGCGACGGCTGGGGCAGCGAGGCCGAAGTGCTGGACTGTGAACCCGAGAGCGTGGCGTCGCAGACCGGGGACTGCGACGACGAGGACCCAGACGTGTTTCCAGGAGCCGAAGAGCTCTGCAACAGCATCGACGACGACTGCGACGACGAGATCGACGAGGGGCTCGAGATCCCCACCTGGTACCTGGACGGCGACAGCGACGGCTACGGGCTGGGCGATGAGTCGGTGCAGGCCTGCGATCCCCCCGAGAGCTACGTGGACAACGACCTGGACTGCGACGACCAGGACGACAGCGTCAACCCCGACACCCCCTGGTACCTGGACGCCGACGGCGACGGCTACGGCGACCCCGACGACGCGGAGGCATCCTGCACCGAGCTGTCCGGGCGGGTGCGCAACGACCTGGACTGCGACGACGGTTCCTACTCCATCAACCCCGACGCCACCGAGATCTGCGACGCCGACGACGTCGACGAGGACTGCGACGGCCTGGCCGACGACGCCGACGACTCGGTGGACGGGGTGTTCGACCTGTTCTACGCCGACACCGACGGCGACGGCCTGGGGGATCCTGCGGTGACGATGGATCGCTGCGACGAGAGTGCCGACTGGAGCGCCAACGGGCGGGACTGCGACGACAGCGACGTCGCGATCGGGGACTGTGGGTGGATCGCGGTCAGCGCCGGCCTGTACCACAGCTGCGGGGTGCGGGGCAGCGGGGCGGTGGCGTGCTGGGGAAGCGACGACATCGCCTCGATGGCCCCCGAAGGCAGCTACGTGGATGTGGACCTCGACAGCGGGAGCACCGGCGGTTGCGCGCTGGCGACGGACGGGACCATCGACTGCTTCGTCGAGTCCTCCTACTACGACTACTCCGGCGTGTTCACCGGCCCATACATGGACGTCTGCGCGGCCTACGGTCACTTCTGTGCCCTGGACCTCCACGGCCGGCTGGAGTGCAACGGCTCTGTCTTCTATGGCTCCCCACCCATCGGCGATGTCTTCGTAGACGTGGACTGCGACTACAACATCGGCTGCGCCCTGGCGGCCGATGGCACCGCGACATGCTGGGGTAGAAGCCACACGAACGTCACCGAGATCGACGTGGCCGCCTCGGGCTGGGAAGCCATCGCGGTCTCGAACTCCCATGCCTGCGGGCTCACCACCGCAGGTGAGCTGGAGTGCTCGGGTGAAGACTACGGGGGCAACCTCACCGTCACCGGTGGCCCCTACACCAGCCTGGGTGCCGGCGAGGGCCACACCTACACCATCGACACGGACGACGCCCTCGACCACTGGGGCTACGCCATCGCCGGCGTCAACCTCGTCCCCACCGGCCGCTTCGAGTCGGTGGACGGCGGGCGCTACCACGCCTGCGCCGTCACCGAGACGGGTGTCCTGCACTGCTGGGGCTGTCAGGGCGGCTGGGACTTCGGCCAGTGCACCGTGCCGGAAGCCGAGGCTCGCTAGAGGTCGGACCCAGGGATACCGACCGACCCCAGGACGAACCACCGTCTGATGTAGGGGAGGGGTTTATCCCCTCCCGAGGCATGGTATCGGCGGGCGCCGTAACGGGTGGGGTGAACCCCGCCCCTACATTGTGAATCGGTAGGAATCCCTGGGTCGAAGTACTAAGGCGGCCCCTCGGCCTCCACGTGCCGCCAGTACCCCTGCTCCCTCAGCTGCTGCCGCAGGGCTGCATCCCGGGGACCTCCAGGGCGCGCATCAGGTGGGGGGCCGCGCTCCAACCGTTCACGTTCGAAGGCCAGCAGCCGCTCGAGCAGTGGCCCCGCGATCGCAGGCGGGGGTTCGGCCCACAGGTCCTGCTGCTCCATGGGATCGAGGATCAGGTCGTACAGCTCGTGACGGGTGCCTTCCGGGCCGTGCAAGCGCTGCAGCTCGAGCTCACCCGCGCGGATCGCGAAGCCGCGGGGGTCGTTGAAGGCATAGGCGTCACGCGCGGAGTAGCCGCCCTCGGCCAGGCCCAGCAGCGACAGCAGCGAGTGCCCGTCCACGCCCTGCTCGGGCTCCGCGCCCAGGCGTGCAAGGACCGTGGGTCCGACATCGATCAGCTGCACGCGGGTGCCCAGCCGTGCGCCAGCAGCCTTCGAGTCGGGCTCGGCCCACAGCAGAGGCACGCGCAGATCGGGCTCGTACAGCGTGCTGTGCACAAAGCGACCGTTCTCCCCCAGGTGGTGGCCGTGGGGTGAGCTGAGCACCACCACGGTGCGCTCGGCCAGACCCGAGCCGGCCAGGGCCGCCAGGACCTCGGCCACACCGCGGTCGTACTCGGCCACCGCCTGATCGTAGGCCTCGGTCACGATGTGGGCGGCCTCGGCGTCGTCCGGGCCCAGGCAGGCGCGCAGGGCCACGATGTCCAGCGGCTTGGGCTCTCCCTCCAGGTTCTCGTGTGCCCCACAGCGCTCGGGAAGCTGCGGCCAACGCTCCAGGTCCTCCATCGCGATCACAAAGCGCAGGTCCACGTCATGGGCAAAGGCCACGAAGGGCTCCGGGGGGCCTGCCTTCAGCCAACCGGACAGCTCGGCGCTGGCCCCCCGGTGGATGGACGCCCGACCCGAGGCGGGGACGACGTCGTCGAAGTGCTCGCCCAGCGCACCCATCAGGCCCTGGGAGTCAGCCCCCACGAAGGCGGTGCTGTGGTAGCCGTACAGCGACAGGATCTGCGGGAAGCTCCGCGCTCCCGGCTCGGACCAGCTCAGGGCTGCATCCTGCGGACCCGGCAGCACCGGGTAGCGACCGGTCAGCAGCGCCGCCAGGGACGGGATGGTCCAGCCCGCCGGAGCCAAGCAGCGCTCGAAGACCGCGCCACGCTGGGCGAGGGCCTGGAG
>CAZHIK010000002.1:1709-12494 GCA_964532635.1 uncultured Enterobacterales bacterium | reverse complement strand
GCTTATTCACAAAAGGCTGGAAGTTAGAGCCGTACTTGATGCCATAGGGAGGGTCGATGTAGATCATCTGGACCTTGCCGGCCATGCCCTCTTTTTCAAGAAGAGAGTTCATTACCAGCAGACTGTCACCGGCAACAAGGCGGTTGGACCAGTTGTGTTTGTGCTGGTAAAACTCGATGGCCTCCCTCAGGGGCGGGTTTTCATCAGGGTGGAGGAGCGGACGGTCCGACGACCCGATCCGCCCGCAGGGAGTCGGGCAGCAGGATCAGGACATTGGGGCGCACGGGATCCTCGAGCAGCTCGGGCGCTGCCGGTTCCGACCCCGTACAGGCGAAGAGCAGCCCCAGGACGAGGGCCAGCTCAGTCCTGCAGCTTCTCCAGCAGCCAGGCCATGTTGCGGCCCAGGGTCTCCATCGTGGCCACGCCTTCGGCGTCATCAGCGACCTCACCCGGCTCCCGGCCGATGCCGAGGTTCCAGTAGCTCGAGCCTACCACGATCATCTCGGAGATCAGGAACAGGTGGTTGATGCTGTCGAAGGCGTGGATCGAGCCACCGCGGCGGACGGCCACCACCGCCGCGCCAAGCTTACGACGCAGCAGGTTTCCGCTGACCCGCGTGGCCAGACCCGCACGATCGATCAGCGCCTTGACCTCGGTGCTGACGTCCGCGAAGTAGGTGGGCGAGCCGATGATGATGCCGTCGGCGTCGAGCATCTTCTCGATCAAGCCGTTCAGCTCATCGTCGGCGATGGCGCAGCGGCCGTCCTGCCTGGACACACAGCCAAAGCAGGCACGGCAGCCCCGGAGGTGGAGCCCGCCCAGCTGGACCAGCTCGGTGCGCACACCCGCAGCCTCCAGCTCGGCCAGGGCCAGGCGGAGCATGGTGGCGGTGTTGCCGTTGCGGCGAGGCGAGCCGTTGAACGCGACGACGTACATGGGCGCTCCCTGGGGCGGAGGAGGGAGCGCTCTAACCCGCGGGGACTACTGATCGTGGCAACCACCGCCACCGCCGCCGCAAGCCTGTGCAGGTCCGAAGACGCGAGCCTGGCCCGCCAGCAGCAGGCCCACCCCGCCGGAGACCACGCTGGCGCCCTCGTGGTAGTGCACCTGGATGCCCACCTGCTGGAAGCCCATCAGCGGGCGCATTCCCATGCCGCCGGCGATCATGTGGTCCACTCCGTGCTGCTTCAGGAACATCACCGGTGCCATGCAGCCGCCCTGGGCATGGGGCTGGTTGGGCAGCACCTCGACGGAAGCGACGACGTCGTTGACGACCTCGACGATCGTGAAGCAGGCGCAGTGGCCGAAGTGGGCGGAGATGGCGGCGTCGAGGCCGCCAGGCTGCTCGGAGGGGACCGCGATACGCATGGACGGCTCCGTGAAGTAGAGAACATAGAGTATTCCCTATCCTCTCTGTATCCAGGGAAGACGCCCCCCGCGTAGCTCGAGGGTGTCCTCGGTCAGGGAAAGCTGAAGGAGTGGGTGTCACTTCCTCGAGCATCCGGTGTCCCATGGTCGTGTGGCTGGCGGCGGGCCTGCGTCCCGGCGCCGACAGGAATGCGACCCGAACCTCCGGAGACCCCATGCTCTGCCGTGCCCTCGCCCTCACTCCCATCCTCGCGCTCGTGGGCTGCTTCCACGGGCCCCACCTCCCCTCTGTGAGCACCGACGCGGGCTTCGTGGACATCACCGAGGACATCCACACCGTGGTCATCGAGGTCGAGACCGGCGAGGTGGAGCTGGTGCCCGGTGAGCCAGCCGGCGCGGTGGTGGACTGGCAGACCCAGTGGAAGCGCAGCTGCCCGGACATCGATGTCTTCGCAGAAGACGGTGTGCTCTACGTCTACGGCCACTGCCCCATGGGGGCCTGGCACTGCAGCACCGACTTCCAGATCCAGGTGCCCGCCTGGGTCGAGGTGGAGGCCGAGGTCACCACCGGCTCCATCAGCCTCGAGCAGGTCACCGATGTCCGGGCCGAGCTGACCACCGGCGAGCTGAACGTCCGCCAGGCCACCGGCGACCTCGAGCTGGACGTCACCACCGGCGGCATCTTCGCCTACGACCTGGCCGCCGAAGACGTGGACGCCAAGGTCGTCACGGGCAGCCTCGAGCTGGAGCTGGAGACCGAGTTCGACCGGGTGGAGGCCGAGGTGATCACTGGCGACATCACCATGGGTGTCCCCGCGGGCTGCTACGACATGGACCTGGACGTGGTCACCGGCGACATCAGCACCGACAACGTCAGCTGCGACTGCTCTGCAGGCAGCGAGATCCGGGCCTCGGTGATCACCGGCACCATCGACATCTTCGGGGAGTAGCCATGCGCGCCCAGCTCATCACGGCCGCCCTGCTGCTGATCACCAGCGCTCCCGCCCTCGCCGACGACGAGGTCCACGTCTCCGTCGCCATCGACGGGGAGGACGACTACGGGGCCCGCATCGACATCATGCTGGATGGCATCGACGCCCCCGCCCCCCCGGTGGTCGTGGCCCCCGTGGTCGTCGCTCCGGTGCCCGTGCCCGTGCCGGAGCCCCGGCCCGACTACGACATCGTCTTCCTGGGCATCGACTTCGTGCCCGGCTTGGGCTCCAGCTCCCGGATCGGCGACCGCCAGGTGCGGGTGTTCTCCGCCAACGTGATCGGCGGCTACAGCGCCGGCCTGGTGGGCGTCGAGGCCGCCGGTGTCTTCAACATCGAGAGCGAGTTCGCCAAGGGCGTGCAGGGTGCGGGCGGCTTCAACATCGTGGACGGCCCCATGGACGGCGCCCAGGGCGCCGGCATCTTCAACGTGGTGGACGACGCCGACATGAGCGGTATCCAGGGCGCCGGCGTGTTCAACGTGGTGGACGGCTCGATGGGCGGCGTGCAGGCCGCGGGCGTGTTCAACGTGGTGGACGGTGACGTGGACGGAGTGCAGGCCGCGGGTGTGTTCAACGTGGTGGACGGTGACGTCAACGGCATCCAGGCCGGCGTGATGAACATCGTCAGCGGCGAGGTCCACGGCGTGCAGGTGGGTGTGCTCAACATCGCCGACGACGTGCACGGCGTGCCCGTCGGGCTGGTGAACATCTACCCCCACGGCCGCTTCCACATCGACACCTGGATGGACGAGACCGGCCAGCTCAGCCAGGGCCTGAAGCACGGCAACTCCTGGCTGCACAACATCTACGCGCTGGGCTTCAACCCCATCCGGCCGCTCGACGTCAGCGCCACCATCGGCCTGGGTGTGCACGCTGACCTGCCTGGGCCCTTCTTCGCAGACCTGGACGGCATGCTGCGGGGTTCGAAGCTCCGTGGCGTGCCCTGGGGCACCCTGTACCAGACCACCACCTTGCGCGGAAACCTGGGCATGACCCTGGCGCCGCGGCTGGCGCTGACGGTGGGCCCAAGCTGGAACGTGCTCACCACCACCTGCGGCCAGCCCGAGGGTCGGCGGGTCCAGGTGATTAGCGACCAGGGCAAGGTCAAGGCCTACGCCTGGCCTGGCCTCAGCGTGGGGATTCAGCTGCTCTGACCAGCACCATCAGCTCGGGAAGCTGGTCCGAGTAGCCCCGCTTCGCCGACGGATTCCACGGCAAGGGCTGGCCCTGCGGATCGACCATGAAGGGAAGGCTGACCGCGACGGGCTCGGGGGGGGAGCCGGGGGCAGGGCTCCAGGCTTCGCTCTGCCAGGAGAGAGGCTCGTCGGGAGAGCCCCAGGCCAACGTGAGCTCTCGCGGGCTGCGTTCGCTGGTCTGCACACCAACGCCGTCGGGCAGCACGCTCAGGGGGTAGCGGCTCAGCACCCCGGCGCGGTGCTCAGGGGGAGACAGCTGCATGTAGGGGTAGGGGTGGGCGGGGCCACCCACGCAGGCCATGGCACGGCGCAAGTCGTCGAGGGCGCGCGGATCCTGTACCTGCTGGACCAGGATCGCGTCGGCACCGAGGCTGATGGCGACGTGCGACAAGCCCGCCAGCCGCGCGGCGTGGGCGCGCGGGGGATCCGCGCCGGGGCCGGTGCTGGGGTAGTCCGTGCCCAGCCCACCCGTAGCGAAGCGCGCGAGCCTCAACAACCGACGCTCGTATGGTGGTGGTCCCGCCGCCTCGACCTCAGGAGCCGTGCCCACAGCGACAAGGATCTCCCTGTACAGCGACTCGTCCAGCGTGGAGTAGATCCCCATGCGAGCATCGTTGTCGCGGCCGGTCCACGTCCCGCCCACGACGATGATACTCGAGCTGAACGTTCCGGCGAAGCCCGCCTCCCCCACACAGGCGCCGTCGAGATCCGCGACCGCCCGGCGCGCCAGCTCCGCGCTGATGTGGTCCAGGCAGTTTGTCTCGAAGGGACCGGCCTGCCTGCACGCGCCCACAGCCAGGGCGTAGCCACCGACCCCCTTCTGCCGGATGATGGCTTCACCCAGCTCGAAGGCGCACTCGTGGCGCAGGGTCGGGGTGGGCACGCCATCGCAGTGCTTCCAAGGCTCGGGCTCGCGCGCTTGGACCGCGGCGCGGGCCGCAGCCCGGGCGCACCAGGAAGGGCTCGAGTGCTGGTCGCAGGTCAGCGACGGGCGATCCTCGGGCTCGACGGTCGGCGCGGCCTGGCGATCCGAGAACAGGTGGGCGCGCTCGAGGATCTCCGCGCAACGCTTCCGCAGCGGCTCCTCCTGCAATTCGTCGCAGCCTCCCTGCTCCAGCATCCGCAGCCCGTGGTGGAGGGTCAGGGCTTCCACGGCCAGCATACGATCCCGAGGATCGGGCAGAGCCACGAGCTCCGCGACAGCGCCCGCGGGGTCTTCCGCATAACGAGCCACGATCCCCTCGAGGGTCGGCTGCAGCGACTCGCGCGGCGTGTGGCAGGCAGCGAGGGAGCACAGCAGGAGAAAAAAGCGCTTCATGCGTGGAGCGTATCACCGGTGGGGCTCCCGCCACCCAGCGGGGATAGGGGGGCGCAGGAGCTGACATGGCCGACGACATCATCGTGATCGGAGCCGGCGTCGCCGGACTCTCTACCGGCTGCTACGCGCAGATGAACGGCTACCAGGCCCGCATCTTCGAGATGCACGACAAGCCTGGCGGACTGCTCACGGCCTGGAAGCGCAAGGGCTACACCTTCGACGGGTGCGTGCACTGGGTCATGGGCACCGCGCCGGTCTCCAGCTTCTACGTGATCTGGGGGGAGCTCGGCGTCCTCGCCGCCACGGAGTTCGTGCACTTCGACGAGTTCGCCCACATCATCAACCCCGATGGCGAAGAGCTGGTGCTCTACACCGACATGGACAAGCTCGAAGAGCACATGATCGCCATGGCGCCAGAAGACGCCAAGGCCATCCGCGGAATGACCCGCACCATCCGGCGCCTGTCCCGCTTCGATCCACCCATCATCCTGTGCGCCCGCGAGCGCATGGGCCCCATCGATGGGCTGCAGGCCCTGTGGCAGGTGCTCCCGCTGGCCGACGTGTTCTGGCGCCACAACAACCAGGACTGGGCCACCTACGTGGAGCGCTTCGAAAACCCGTTCCTGCGGGACGTGCTCACCAAGGTCTACCCTCCGGGCTTCCCCACCGTCACCGTGCTGGTGGTGATGGCCACCCAGTACGCCCGCGCTGGAGGCTACCCCTTGGGTGGCTCCCTGCCCATGGCCCGCGCCATCGAGCAGCGCTTCCTCGGGCTGGGGGGCCAGGTAGACTACAAAGCCCGGGTCACCGAGATCATCGTCGAAAACGACCGTGCGGTAGGCGTACGCCTCGAGGACGGGACCGAGCACCGAGCCCCCACCATCGTCTCGGCCGCCGACGGTCACAGCACCATCTTCGAGATGCTGGGCGGTCGCTACATCGACGAGACCGTCCAGCGCTACTACGACGAGCTGCCCCCCTTCGAGCCCATCATCATGGTCTCGCTGGGGGTGGAGCTGGACCTCGCAGAGCACCCCCACGGGGTGGCGTACTTCCTGGATGGGCCCATCCACATCGCGGGGCAGGAGCTGACCCGCATCGGCTTCCGGCACTACGCCTTCGACCCCAACATGGCGCCCCCCGGCCACACGGTCTGCACCGCGGTGTTCGATGTCGAGTGGGAACGCTGGGAGAAGCTGGGCGAAGACCGCGCGGCCTATGAAGCCGAGAAGGAACGCATCGCTCAACAGGTCATCGCCGCACTGGACGCCCGCATCCCCGGGCTGGCCGACGCCGTGCGGGTCGTGGACGTAGCCACACCGCTCACCACCGCTCGCTACACCGGCAACTGGAAGGGCTCGGTGGAAGGCTGGATGTTCAGCCACGAGGTCATGGCGATGATGATGAGGGGCGGCATGAAGAAGACGCTGCCCGGGCTGGAGCGCTTCCACATGGTGGGCCAGTGGGTGGAGCCCGGCGGCGGCCTGCCCCCCGCCGCCAAGTGCGGCCGCGATCTCATCCAGAACCTCTGCCACCGGGACGGCAAGAAGTTCGTGACGACGATGCCTAAGTAGGGGCAGCGGCCATCGGCGATTGGGTCATGCCCCCCGATCTGCACCACCACCGAGGATCATGCCCCCGAAGTTGCCCCCATTCGCCCTATCCACAGCGACGACAAACGGACACGCCACCATTGAACGTCCAATATCGACGAGTAGTGGACGACAAACCGCAGGACACGGGGCAGAATCGGAGGCATGACCCCGAGTCATGGTGCAAAACCGGGGGCTTGACCCTCCGGGTCCCTAGGCGAACAGCCAGTCCTTCCGCCTTCTCCGCCCCGGCTGCATCTCCATGTAGCGGCGCCACCTCCGGTCCTCGTCCAGTCGCCGCCCCCCGAGCGCGGGGAAGCGAGTGTCGTCCACAACTCGCAGGACGAGGCTCAACAGCTCTGGGCGGACCCTCGGCTCGCGCTGCACCGTCCAGCGCGACACCCCCAAGCGGCGCGCCACCGTCGCCGCTGGCATCTCGGCCAGTTCCCGTGCTGCCGCGACCAACAACTGCCGGGCGTGCCCGGGCTGCGCAATCCGAGCCACAGGCACCCGCGTCAGTGCGCTGACCGCCGCCACCAGGGAACCCCATCCCGGGCGCCCCGCATCCGCCCGCGGCACGGGAAGCGCCGTACCCTTCCGATCCACCGCGTCGTCCGCCGACACGTAGCCGTGCAGCCCCGCCGGATCGCGGGCGGGCCGGACCACGGGCGTGACCACCAGCCCCACCGCATCCCGGTGCGATGACCACTCCCACCCCAAGGGATCACCCGCCAGCCCGTCGCGACAGGGATTGAGCGCGATGTAGCGGTAGGTGCGCCGCAGGTGCAGCCGCCCCGAGGGACGCTGGGGCTCGGGATGCGGCAGCCACACCGCCCCGGACCCAGCACCGCGATGGTTGTGCCGCCAGCGGGCGAAACCGCTCAACAGACGCACGAAGGCATCGCGATCGTAGCGCTCGGTGAGCAGGTGCAGGTGGTCCGGCATCAGGCAGAGGGCCGACGGCTGCAGGGCCAGCACCCGGTTCCAGAGGGCGAGGCCCTCCTCGTGGCAACGCCAGAGGAGGTCTCCGTGGACAGCGTGAGCGACGACGTGAAGCATGGCCTACGGCAAAGCACGGACCGTGCCGGCCGAGAACCGGCTTTCACTCGTCCCCGATCGTCGAACCGTCGACGAGAACGTCGAAGATTCGACAGTGGGATCGACGCTCGGCAGCAGAGCGCCCAACCCGGAGGGCGTGACCCCACTGCCGGCCACATCGTGGCCTGCGCCCCAAAGTTGGTGGTCAGCCCCCTCTGCGCATGGCCTCGGACCAACGAAGGACCTATCCTTGCGGTGTGGAGGTCTCGCCATGCGACGCAGCCTGCTTCCCCTCGCTCCGCTTCTACTCCTGACCGCCTGCGACGGCTGCGGGAAGGACGACACCGGTGACACCGCACCTCCGGGCATCGCCTCGGTGTGGGTGCTCGAACAAGCCGGCCAGGCCCACCTCGGCCCGCTGGCCCAGGCGGTCCCCGGCGACATCGTGCTCGAAAACGACCAGGTGCGGGTCACCCTGCAGCAACCCGGGCGCTTCATCCAGCTCAACCCCTTCGGCGGCAACGTCATCGACGCCGGTGTGATCGAAGCGGACGGAACGGCCTGGGATCGCTTCGGCGAGGCTGGGCTGTTCCTCAACGCCGCCTTCGCCTGCGCCGCCGAGAGCTACACCATCGTGAGCGACGGCAGCAACGGTGAAGCCGTGGTGCGCTTCGAAGGGCCCGCGGGACGCTCCGGCTACATCGACACGCAGGTGGGACTCAACCTGATGATGGGCATGGATCTGCCGGTGAACTCCGAGGACGTGCCCGACTGGACCATCGCGGTCACCTACCGGCTGCCGGCCGACAGCTCGGTGCTGACCATCGAGACCGAGATCACCAACACCGGCAGCGACACCGATCCCCTGCAGCCTGCATGGCTGGTACACGGCGGCCTGGCCGAGAACCTCTACCGGGGGCTGGGCGGCTTCACCACCCTGCCCACCACCACCATCGGCGCCCTGCTGCCCACCTCCGACGAGACCGCCTACGGCTTCGCGCCCCTGCCCTTCGCGCCGGGCACCCACGGCTCGGCCTACATGGCTGGAGGCTCGGTGATCCTCCACGACGTCTCGCTGTTCGAGGTGCTGGACTGGCCCGATGCCGCGCTCTTCGAGCTCGGGCCCGGCGACACGGTGAGCTTCGACAACGTCATGGCCATCGGCGCCGATCTGGACCAGGTCATGAGCCAGCTGTGGTCCCTGGCCGAGGAGCCCCCCGCCATGGCCACGGTGAGCGGCACGGTCACCGAGGAAGGCAGCGGCGACGCCCTCGAGGGCGTGGAGGTGCTGGCCTATGTGGCCGACAGTAGCGAGATCCTGGCCGCCACCCGCTCCGACGTGCTCGGCGCCTGGTCCCTGGAGCTGCCCGAGGGGCCGGTGGAGCTGATCTGGGCCCAGGAGGGTCGCCCATACCACGACAACGCCGAGGACCCGCCCCGGCTGGAGGTCAGCGCATACGGCGAGGCCACTCAGGATCTCGACCTGCCCGCCACCGCGAGCCTGAGCGTCCAGGTCATAGACACCAGCGGCGATGGCCAGCCCGCTCGCCTGGCCATCCTGGGCCGGGATCCCAGCCCACCCCACAAGGCCTTCGACTGGCAGGACCTCGATCCGCTGCCCCCGGGGATCTCCCGCCTGTTCGACCTGCCCCCCGAGGGCCTCTCGTTCCAGCTCGAGCCCGGTGACTACGACCTCGTCTTCACCCGTGGCATGGAGTACGACGCTGTCGTCGAGCCCATCGAGCTGGCCCCGGGCGATGTCGCCAGCGCGGAGATCACGCTGCACCGGGTGCTCGACACCGCAGGCTGGATCACCGGCGACTTCCACAACCATGCCGCCGCGGGTCCCGACCTGGTCCTCACCGACACCGAGCGGCTGTACAACCTGGCCGCCGAGGACGTGCAGGTACGGGCCGAGACCAATCACGCCACGGTCACGGATCTGAGCGGCCTGGTGGACGAACTGGGCCTCGATCCGTGGATCACCAGCATCCCCAGCCAGGAGATCACCACCTTCGACTACGGCCACTTCTCCACCTTCCCCATGGAGTACAAGCCAGACCTCCCCAACGGCGGGGCCTTCGACTGGGAGGGCAAGTCCCCCACCGAGATCATCGCCTGGGCCCAGGAGCAGGACCGCGAGCAGGTCATCCACATCTACCACCCGCGGGCCATCCCCACGTCCTTCGAGGCCCAGAACTTCTTCACGGTCATCGACCTGCTCTTCGACGAGTCCGGCCCCTACGTCGGCCCCGACGCCTACGACCCCATGGCGGCGGGAGTGCCCGACGGCGCCACCATGTTCGGCCCGGGCTTCACCGCCATCGAGGTGATGACCTGGATGAACGTGCAGGGGCTGTCCGACTGGTTCAACCTGCTCTCCGCGGGCTTCCTGGTCACCGCCACCGCCAACTCCGACACCCACACCACCCGGGTCGAGAGCTCCGGCTGGCCGCGCAACTTCGTGTATGTGGGCTACGACGATCCCGCGCTGCTTGACACCGATGGCTTCGTGGAAGCGGTCAACGACCACAGGGTGAGCGGCAGCTTCGGCCCCTTCGTGACCCTCGAGGCCGAGCTGGCCGACGGCTCGGCCTCGGCCATGCAGGGCGAGCTGATCAGCACCGAGGACCAGGACGTGGTGCTCACCGCACGCATCCAGGCCGCCCCATGGGTGCCCGTGGACACCATCGACCTGTACGACGACGGCGAGCTGGTCCACAGTGCTGCCCTGGACCTCGAAGAGGTGGACGGCGTCGAGGGCGGCACCCGCCTGGAACAGACCATGGAGTTTGGCGTCACCATCACCGAGGACACCTGGATCGTGGCGGTGGTGCACGGCACAGGGAGCATGTTCCCCTACGTGACCTACAACTGCAGCGACCCCGACGATCTCGACATCGACGCCCTGCGCGCAGGCGAGGTGGACGAGCCCGCCACCCCGTTCGGCTTCGCCAACCCGATCTTCCTCGACGCCGACGGCGACGGCGCCATCACCCCCAGCTACCACGTCAAGCCCCAGGACGTGGACGAGTACCGCTGGGAGGATCGGCTGAGCCCCTACTAGGGGATACCAAGGGCCCATGCCCCACCGCTCTGGCGATCCCCTGGCCCGGCTGGGCGCTCGCGGCCTTCGGCTGGAAGCCGTCGAACTGGCCCCGGGCCTGACCATGCTGCGCATGCGCAGCCGGCCCCTGGACCGCCTGGGCTTCCCGGTCTGCGCCTACCGGGTGGACGGCCTGCTCATCGACACCGGCTTCGACCACCTGCGCCCCCAGCTG
>CAZHIK010000002.1:0-1699 GCA_964532635.1 uncultured Enterobacterales bacterium | reverse complement strand
GTCATCGCCCTGACCCACCACCACGAGGATCACGCCGGCAACGCCGGCGCCCTGGCCCAGCAGCACGGCTGCCCCGTGTACCTGCGCCAGCCCGAGGCCCAGTGGAGCGAGGGATTGCGCCCCCTGCCCCGCTACCGGCGGGTGTTCTACGGCACCCCCCAGCCCTACACACCGTTGGCGATGCCCGAGACCCTCCACACCAGCGCCCGCACCCTGCAGTGCGTGCCCACGGGCGGCCACAGCCAGACCCACACCGCCTTCTACGAGCCCGAGCAGGGCTGGCTCTTCACCGGCGACCTGTTCGTCTCCCGTGGAGCCTCGGCGGTGATGCGCCACGAGAATCCCTTCGAGCTGCTGGCCTCGCTGCGTCGGGCCGAAGCGCTGGGGGCACGCCGCATGCTCACCAGTCACGGCCTGGACAGCGACGACCCGGGTCCCCTCCTGCGCCACAAAGCCGACGCCGTGGAGCGGGCCATCGACCGGGTGCTGGAGCTGCACGCCCAGGGCCACGACACGGCCGCCATCCGCCGCCGGGTGTTCCCCCGGGGCGCCACGGGCGACCTCGGCCACACCCTGATGACCTGGGGCGAGTTTTCCCGCGCCAACTTCGTGCGGGCCGTGATCGCACGCGCCGAGGGGATGGTAGCCTCGGTGTGACGATCACTCCGGAGAGACCATGCGCATTCAGCTCACGCTCCTGATCCTGCTGGCCGCCAGCGCCTGCCGCACCGAGCCCAAGCCCGACGACACCGACACGACGCCCGGGCTCGTCGACGCCGATGGGGATGGCTACGACGAGAGCGAAGACTGCGACGACAGCGACGCGGCGATCCACCCCAACGCGGAGGAGCAATGCGACGGGCTGGACAACGACTGCGACAACGAGATCGACGAGGACGTGGAGATCGATCTCTTCCCCGATGGCGACGGCGACGGCTACGGCGACCTGGAGGGACGCACCAGCGGCTGCGAGCCCGGCGACGGCCTGGTGCTGGACAGCACGGACTGCGACGACGGCGACGCCGCCATCAACCCTGGGGCCGACGAGGAGTGCAACGGCATCGACGACGACTGCGACGGAGAGATCGACGAGGACGTGCTGCTCACCCTGTACCAGGACGCCGACGGCGACGGCTGGGGGGACTCGGAGATCACCAGCGAGGCCTGCGAGCCGAGCAGCGGCTGGGTGCTCCACGGTGGCGACTGCGACGACAGCGACCCGGCCTTCCACCCCGACGCCCCGGAGGAGGACTGCACCGACCCCGCCGACTACAACTGCGACGGCTCCACCGGCTACGCCGACGACGACGGCGATGGCTGGGCCGCCTGCGAGGAGTGCAACGACAGCGATCCCGAGGTCAACCCCGGGGTCGCCGAGCTGTGCGACGGGATCGACAACGACTGCGACGGCACCACCGACGAGGACGACGCCAGCGACGCCGCCACCTGGTACGCCGACAGCGACGGCGATGGCTACGGCGATGCCGCCTCCAGCAGCGTGGCCTGCGAGGCGCCCTCCGGCACCGTCGCCGACGCCAGCGACTGCGATGACAGCAACAGCGCGGTCAACCCCGGCGCCACCGAGATCTGCAACGGCATCGACGACGACTGCGACGGCACCGTCGACGAGGGCGACGCCAGCGACGCCGCCACCTGGTACGCCGACAGCGACGGGGACGGCTACGGCGATCCGAGCAGC
>CAZHIK010000001.1:23070-42954 GCA_964532635.1 uncultured Enterobacterales bacterium | reverse complement strand
CGCGGTCCCACAGCTCCCGGCCCGCCTCGAGATCGGGGTGGATGGAGCGCACGCAGGCGTAGGCTGGCCCCTGGTAGCCGGTGTCCGTGTCGGCGTCGGTGTCCGCATCGGTGTCGGTGTCGGCATCGGTGTCCGAGTCGGCGTCGGTGTCGGCGTCGGCGTCGGTGTCGCTGTCGGGCTCGCTGTCTGCAGGCGGGGGGGCGGTGTCGGTGAAAGAGGGGGTGCCACCCCAGCGGAAGCCCGGATCGCTCGAGGGCTGGCAGGCGGCCAGCAACAACGCGGCGATGGCGGGGCGGGGGATCATGATCCGGGGCTCTCAGGCCGGAGTATGACAGCGGGTCTCGCGTGTGTCTCGCATCGGCACGCCGACAGCCGGCGCTCACCGCCCTTTACCCGGCTCGGGCGGAGCGCGTCTTGGTGAAGCGGTTCGCCCACTTCGGCTAGAACGCCTCGGCCAGCCCAACCACCCGGACGGCGCCGTCGCCGTTGCCGTGGCCCGGAAGGCCCGTGAGCAGATCGGGCAGGCCGTCGCCGTCGTGATCGCCGGTGGGGGCCAGGGAGCTGCCCGCCGCATCGCCGCCCTGCCCCCGCAGCCGAAGCTCGGCTTCGCGCAGGTTCATCGTGCCCCGCTCGGGATCCATGAGCAGGTAGACCGTTCCGCTGTCGTCCTCGCCCAGGTCGGCACCGGGGGCGGCCACCAGCAGGTCGGCGCGGCCGTCGCCGTCCACGTCGCCCGGCCCGGCCACCGCCCAGCCCGCGTGGTCCTGACGGGACTCGCCCACCAGGGTGGTGTCGGCCAGGCCGAGGTCGGTCATCGATGTCCACAGGGCGGGACCCCGCCCCAGCACCAGGTAGGCCGCGCCGGCGGTGGAAGAGAAGGTGTCGTAGCCGTAGGCCCCGACGAGCACGTCGCGGTAGCCATCGCCGTCCTGGTCGCCGATGCCCGCCAGGGACCAGCCGGCGTAGTCGTAGGGCGCTTCGCCTCGCATCACCGCTTGGCCCGCCACGAGGGGTTGGTCCCCCGATATCGGCCCGAGCATCAGGATCGCCATCCCGCCGCTGTCCTCGCCCCGTGCCCCCACCAGCACGTCGTCCAGGCCGTCGCCGTCCACATCACCAGGGCCAGCGACCGCGCAGCCGGCGAAGTCCCGTTCCTGGGTGCCGAAGATCCATGTGCCCGTGTCCAGAGCCCCAGGGCCCCCGGGTCCGCCAGGGATCAGCACCGCGGCACCGGCGTCGGCGGCGGTATCGCTCCAGCCGCGGGCGCCGATCAGCAGGTCGTCGTAGCCGTCACCATCGGGATCTCCAGCGCCGGCCACCGCGTAGCCCAGGTAGTCCCCAGCGTCGGCCCCGCGGGCCGTCCAGGCTGCCTCTGCCATGTTCGTGTCTCCGCGTACCGGGGTCGCCAGCAGGTAGACGGCCCCTTGGCCACTCCCGGCCAGCCATGCGCCCACCAGCAGCTCCGGCTCACCGTCGCCGTCGGTGTCGCCGGCCACGCACAGCGCGGCTCCGGCCCGATCGTCGCCGCCCTCGCCATCGATGCGCGCGATCACGTCATCGGGTAGCTCCACCACGCTGGTGATGGGCCCTGCGATCAGCCATGCGGCGCCCATGCCCGGGCTGCCCAGGAGTAGGTCGTCGTAGCCGTCGCCGTCCTGGTCGGGGACCGTGGTCACGGCGGCTGCCAGCTCGCTGGTGCTGCTGTTCCCCAGCACGCCGGGGAGCTCCGCCATGTCGGTGGCGTCCACCACGCCGTCGCAGTCCCCGTCCAGCTCGTCGGTCCAGTCCAGGATCCCGGGGTGGACGGCGTCGTTGTCGTCGTCGCAGTCGTCACCACCGCTGCCTTCCCAGGTGTAGCCGTCCTCGTCGGCGTCGTGGTCGTCCCGTCCGTCGCAGTCGCTGTCCACCCCGTCGTACCAGTCGTCCTCGGCGCCGGGGTGGATCGATGCGTCGCCGTCGTCGCAGTCGCTGTGGTCGTCGACGTAGCCGTCGGGCTGCTCACAGCCTCGGGTGCGATCCATTGGGGCTCCATAGCCGTCCCGGTCTCTGTCCCGGTACCAGGGGCGGCTCTCCTCCCAGCCTTCGTCGTACTCCCCGTCGCAGTCGTTGTCCTTGCCGTCGCACAGCTCCTCGGCCCCGGGGTAGGTCGCAGGGTCCTGATCGTCGCAGTCCTCGCGTCCGAACCAGCCGTCCACGTCCCAGTCCATGGGACGGTCGGTGTCCTGGGCCGGTCCGCCGGGCGGGCAGCCGACCAAGACGGCGAGCAGCGGGGGCAGGAGGCTCCTCACCCTTCGATCATGGCGCGCTGGAAGCCGGCTGGCCAGCGCTAGCGGGAGCGCTGCTGACCTTTCCGGTTCTCGGGAGCTGGATCCAGGTTCGGGTTGGAGGGCTCGTTGCAGTCCTGGCCGGTGGAGTGGCTCAGGTGGCTCCCGTCGCAGAAAGGCCCCGACCTCGCCTTGCCGCAGGTGCAGCGCAGCGCTTGGAAGAAGGAGGGGATCTCGGGAGAGTCGCGCCGCTGTCGGTCCATGGGGTGCTCCGGCTGGCGTCGACGGGTGGATAGACCCCAGGGACCGAGGGTCCAGGGAGGGCGCGCTCCCTCGGTAGGCCAGCCTACGGGATCGGCGGCGAGAGGCTCGTGCCGAATCCCACCACCGCGGCCTCCTGCTCGGGGCTTGCCATCAGCGCGCGACCCAGGTGGCCCAGGTCTGCAGCAGATCCTGCCTGGAGTACTCGGGGTGGGGGGATGACAGCACCACGCGGCCGTCGACGTAGCTGCCGGCCAGCAGCGCGGCCTGGCCGTTTACCCGGTGGTCGGTGAGGCTCGAGTCCAGGTCCTGGGTGTAGCGCAGCAGCACCAGATCCTCGTCTTCGGTCTCGAAGGCCGGGCCCCCGGCGTAGGTGATCTCGGTGGTCTCCCCCTCGGCGAGCATCGGCAGGATCTGGTGGCTCTGGACCACCTCCCAGTCGAAGCGTTCGCTGTTGCCCGCGTAGTGGCTGTACCAGTCCGAGCGTTGCTGGGCCGTGGCGTCGAGCAGGCCCACGGTACCGAGGGTGAGGCCGTCGTCGTAGACCAGGGTGGTCCCCCCCACCAGGGCACCTCCGCAGATGCCGATGAAGCCGCCACCTCCGCCCACGAAGGCCTCGATGGTGTCGTCAAGGCTGGGGTCCCAGAGCATGTCGTAGACCGCGTCCGAGGCGCCCGGGTAGACCATGAAGCGGTAGCGCTCGTCCAGCTCGACGCCCAGCTCCTCGGCCTCGAGGGTGTGCACCACCCAGCCCACATCCTCGAGGGCGGAGATGATGTGGGGTACCCCCGAGCTGGAGGTGCGCACCACAGCGGCCCAGCGGTCGGGATCGGTGTCAGCGTCGCCGTCGGCGTCGCTGTCCGCATCGCTGTCGGCGTCGGTGTCGCTGTCGGCGTCGCTGTCGGTGTCGCTGTCGGCGTGCGCCTGGGTGTCATCCAGCTCCGCGGGCTCACCGTCGCAGCCGTCGCAGGCGGCCAGCAGGGTGACGACGAACAGGGCAGGGACGGGTAGGGGGCGCATGGTCTGCACCAGCGTAGCGACTGGGACCGCGGATCGCCGCTATGGATCCTCGGGCATGATGGTCTCGGCTGCGCCGAGGGGATCCGCGGCCGGTGCTGGTTCGTGCGTGGGGCGTGGGTTGGCGTGGTGTGCGGGGCCGCCGTCGGGCGCCATACGGCACGCGGCCACGGCTTCTCCGAGCCGGCGTGCGCTGTAGGGCCGGTCGCCCGGGTCTTTGGCCAGGCAGGACATCACGATGCGCTCGAGGTCCTCGGGCAGGTCCCGAGGCAGCAGGTGGGAGGGGGGCCGCGGCACCACCGTGAGTTGGTGCTCAAGGATCTCCTCCACCGACGACCCGGTGATGGGCACCCGCCCGGTGAGCAGCACATAGGCCAAGACACCCACGGCGTAGATGTCGGCCAGGGTGGAGGCGGTGCCGGGCTCGGACACGCACTCTGGGGCCATGTAGCTGGGGGTGCCCGCCAGGTTCTGCTCCGGGACGTCGTCGACGCTGAGGACCAGCCCGAAGTCCAGCACCTTGACCACGTCGTCCTGGCCACCGCGGCGGCACAGGAAGACGTTGGCGGCCTTGATGTCCCGGTGGACCAGGCCGGCTTCGTGGGCTTCGGCCAGGGAGCCGCAGACCTGCTCGAGGATGTGCAGTGTTCGCTCTGGGGACTGGGGACCCTCGCGGTCCACCAGGCGCTGCAGATCGGTGCCGTCCAGAAACTCCATCGCGTAGTAGAACAGCCCGTCGGGGGTGCGGCCGTAGTCGTAGATGGCGATGGTGTTGGGGTGGGTCAGCGCGGCGGTGTGCTGCACCTCGCGCTCGAAGCGGGCGATGTTGGACGCGCCGGCGATGTGGGGCTTGAGCAGCTTGATGGCGGTGGGCCGGCGCAGCATGGCGTGGCGGGCCCGGAAGACCTCGCCCATGGCGCCGGCGCCGATGCGGTCCAGCAGCTCGTACTACCCCACGCGCTCGGCGCGCTGGGCCCGACGGCGCAGGCCGAAGATCACGCCGGAGATCACCGTGGAGATCCCCACGCCCACCGAGCACCAAGCCAGGACGTAGCCCAGCATGGCGCCGCCCTGGACGCTGACCCCGGGCATCAGGCTGTGGGTCATGACCAGGGCCACGGTGGGCGCCACCGCCACCAAGCCCAGGTACATGGTGCGTCGTGCCGGACTCGGGACCAGGGCGGCTCGGAAGGCCATCGCGTTGGTGATGGCCAGCACCCCGTTGTAGGAGAAGAGCAACTCCCTGAGGGTCAGCCAGCCGTAGCCTGCGGTGAGCAGGCCGATGAGCGTCAGCCCAAAGGCGTCGATCAACCGCAGTGTGTGCCCCTCCAGCGGCCTGTCGCGGGTGGCGATCCAGGTGGTGGCGAAGACCGCCGCGACGCCCAGGGTGATGGCATTGGGGAGGCAGAAGATGACGTCCTGCCAGCTCTTGGCCTCGGCGGGGAAGACGTTGACCAGCACGAAGTAGACCAGGGTGAAGGCCGCACCGATGCGGCCGTACAGGCTCAGGCGGGTCTGGGTGAGCTCCCGCTGGGGATCGTGCCTGGTGGATGCGCTGATCTGGCGCTGGATGGTGGGCATCGCCATGTCACTGGGGGTAATGCCATGGCCGCGACGTGGCACATCTCGCCGATGGGTGGCATGGCCTATGATGGATGTTCCCTACCGGAGGCTCGCCATGACCCACGATCCCACTCGAGTGGGCCCCCACGACCCAGCGCGCCGTCGCCTGCTCCAGGGGCTGCTGTCCGCCGGCAGCCTGTTGGTAGCCCACGGGTCCTTGCTCGCCGCCTGGAGCTTCGCCCCCGCTGCCCATGGGCGGCCCAGGCACGCCCTGGTGGTGGTGGCGGACCTCGAGCGCTGCACGGGCTGCCGCACCTGCGAGGCCCTCTGCTCGGCGCGCAACCACCCGGTGGTGGTGGACGGCCGCACCATGCGTGGGTTGGGCAACCCGGCCCGGTCCAACATGCGGGTACACGGCTTCATCCCCGAGGTGGATGTGCCCGTGACCTGCGCCCTGTGCCCCGACGCCCCTTGCGTCGCGGCCTGCCCCGTTCCCGAGGACGAGCAGGGCCGCCGCGCTCTGTACCACCACCGTCGCCTGGGCACGGTGCTCAACGATCCCGAGCGCTGCATCGGCTGTCGCAGCTGCGCGTCGGCGTGCCAGGCCAGCCGTGGCGGGGTGATCCAGCCGGATGCCAAGGGCAAGCCCACCCGGATCTGCACCCTGTGCGACGGCGAGCCCCAGTGTGTGCTGGGCTGCCCCTACGAGGCCCTGACCCTGATGCGGACCCCCGTGCACAGCGACCTGCACGGTGAGCCTCCCGCAGAGATCGCGGCCCGGATGATGGCCCGCTGGTACGGGCTCGAGGCGGACGGAGGTGTCCTGTGAGCGCGATCCCTGGCTTCTTCGGTGTGCTGCTCGATGTCGATCTGAGCTCCGGGACCATCGGCGAGAAGATCGTACCCAAGCGCCGCAGCCTCGGCTGGCTGGGCGGCCGCGGCCTGGGGGCCCGGCTGCTGTGGGATCTCGAGCCCGGGGTGGATCCACTGGGGCCCGACAATCCCCTGATGTTCCTGCCCGGACCCCTCTCGGGCTTCCCGGTGCCTTCGGCGTCCCGCACCTGCGTGGTCACCAAGTCCCCGGCCACCCGCCCCCTCGACTCCGCGCATACCAGCGCCTCCACGGTCAGCTACTCCAACATCGGGGGCTTCTTCGGGCCCGAGATCCGCTTCGCGGGCTTTGACGGCATCGTGCTCCGGGGTGTGTCTCCCGAGCCGGTTGTGCTGGTGGTGGACGATGACAAGGTCGAGCTGCGCGCGGCGGGTGAGCTGTGGGGCATGGGCACAGAGCGGCTGGACGAGAATCTCGAGGGCTTCCTGGGCAGCCGCCGCTACCGCTCGGTGTACATCGGTCCGGCCGGCGAGGCCCAGTCCAGCCGGGCGGCCATCCTGCACACCGCCGCGCGGGCCGCGGGTCGTGGGGTGGGCGCGGTGATGGGGGCCAAGCGGATCAAGGCCGTCTGTGTGCGCGGGTCCCAGCAGCCCAGCGTGGACGACCACGCCGCCTTCCTGAAGCGCCTCGAGAAGGCGCGCCGCCGCTACCAAGGGCTGCTGGGCACCCTGTACTGCGGTGTGCTGCGGCGCGGCGGCACCGCCCAGTTCCTCGAGCGAGCCAGCAGCAACGGCGTGATGGCGGTGCGCAACTACCGCGAGGGCAGCTTCGAGCACATCGAGAGCATCGGTGTGAAGGCCAGCCGGCAACAGGTCTGGGTGCGCGACTCCGCCTGCTATTGCTGCCGCCTGGCCTGCAAGAAGAGCGGGCTGGTCCAGAGCGGCCCCTACGCCCACATCGTGCACGACGGCCCCGAGTACGAGACGGGCACCATGTTCGGCTCCAACCTGATGATCGACGACCTGGGCGGGGTGTTGAAGGCCATCGCCATCGGCGACGACCTGGGCCTGGACATCATCAGCGCCGGCAACGTCATCGGCTTCCTGATGGAGGCCTACGAGAAGGGCCACGTGGACAGAGCTTTCCTGGACGGCATCGACCTGAAGTGGGGCGCGGTGGGCCCGGTGCACGCCATGATCCACAAGATCGCGGCCCGCGAAGGCGTGGGGGAGCTGGCCAGCCAGGGTGTGGCGGCTGTCTCTCGCCACATCGGCGAGCACACCGCCCCCTACGCCGTCCACGTCAAGGACCTCGAGCTGGCGGCCCACAACGTGCAGGCCAACCCGGCCCGCGCCCTGTGCTACGCCACCGCCAACCGCGGCGCCTGCCACCTGAGCGGCGACGACGTCCACCACCAGGACTTCGTGGCCGCCATGGACAGCCTGGGCATCTGCCTGTTCGCCGTCAGCGCCGGCAGCCCCATGCCAGGCCTGCGCGCGGGCGACAGCGCCGCGTTGCTCGAGGCCATCACCGGCGAGGAGTGGGACGAGGACAAGCTGCTGCGCACAGGTGCCCGCATCTTCGCCCTCGAGCGCATGTTCAACGCTCGCGAGGGCTTCGGTCCCTCGGACGACACCCTGCCGGAGCGCTTCTTCACGGAGCCGCTGACCTTCGGGAAGAGGGAAGGAGCGGTGCTGGAGCGAGGGGCGTTCGAGGAGAGCCTGGCGGGGTGGTATGCGGAGCGGGGGTACGATCCCGGGACCGCAGCGCCAACGGGGGAGATGATCGAGGAGCTGGGGTTGGGGGGGATTGGGTAGCTCTGGAGCACGAGCCCACCCGTCAGATCCCCCCCACATGCACCAGCGCCGCCAGCGCTACCGACAGCAGGTAGGCTGCGAGGCCCAACGCCACGAACACACCGGCCACGCCCAGGCGTCGCTGCTGGCGGTCTCGGTGGGCGATGACCCGGGCTGCGGTGTCCGTGGGTGAGTCCGTCAGATCCTGGGAGACCCAGCGCACCCGCAGCAGCACCAGCAGCACCGCCACGGCACCCACCAGGATCAGGGCGATGCCCACCACCATGGACCCGGCGGACAGGGCTCCCGCCTGGATCATGTGGGCGCCCGAGAAGCCTGTGACCGTGATGGCCAGGCCGCACAGGCCCATCAGCAGCTGGGCCTGGTTCTTCACGACTCCCAGCTGATCCGCCAGGAAGCGCAGCAGCTCGGGCACGCTCTGCGCGGCAGCGAGGCGTTGAGCCTCGGCTTGTTGGGCGGATGATGGGACGGCTGGGGACATGGGGGTAGCGAAGCTAGCCGCCGTCAGCCTGGTGGCGAGGTGGGGGGCTTACCGAGTGCCGTCCTAGTCCTCGTACCCCCCCGCATACCCCGCGCTCGGATCGGTGCTACCCGACAGGGCGTCGTAGTCCAGGCGCACGCGGCCTTCGCCGCCGTCGCCGCCCCAGGCGGAGCCGTAGGGGGTGCCCACGTTGCCGCTGGTGGAGGTACCGCCCAGCCCGCCGACAGCGCTGACCGTGCCGGTGATGCTGATGTCGGGGGCCGCCAGGTGGACGGTGCCGCCCGAGCCGCCGCCCCCGCCGCCGACCTCGGCGTCGCAGGATCCCGTGGCGGAGGGGTCCGAGTCCAGGCCGTCGGCCAGGATGCTGCCGCTGACCTCGATGCCCTGGCCGGCGAAGATCAGCACCATGCCGCCGCCGTTCCCGCCGGCTCCGGCGTATGCGGACGTGCAGCTGCCGTCGCCCTCGGCGTCGGGGGAGCCACCGCCGCCGCCGGAGCCCAGGTGCAGCTCGGACAGCTCCGTGTCGCCGTAGCTGTCGCCGCCATCGGTCACAGCGTCCCCGTTGTACTGGGTGCCGTCGTCACCCGCGGTGCCGTAGCCGCCGCCCGCTCCGCCGTCGGCCTTGTCGCTGCGTCGGGGGTAGGCCCCACCGCCGCCGTCGTTGGCGGTGGTCACGCCCGAGTCGCCCAGGCCGTCGATGGACTCGCCCTGGTAGGGGTCGTAGCTGTTGCCATACACACCGTCGCCCCCCGCGAAGCCGTGGCCGCTCACGTCCACATCGCCGCTGATGGTCACGGTGCCCGTGGCCCGGAAGACCACCGGCGCCATGCTGGAGCCGTCCCAGGCCAGGCCCTCGGAGTCGGCGTCCAGGACGACGTCGTCGTAGTGGGGTACGGGCACGACGATCACGACGCTGGAGCTGTCGTAGTCATCGCTCAGGGGCGGCTCGATGCTCAGCTCGGTGCCGTCGATGGCGGCCGCGAAGACGAACTGGTGGGTCCCCGCGTCGCTGCCCTGGACCGACAACACCAGCAGCTCGCCCTCCTCGGACAGGAGCGAGGCATCGTCCACGATGATGCTGTCGTCACCAGCGGTCGCGCCGCCGTCCAGCAAGGCCGCATCGCCCGCGACCCAGCCCACGCCGGTTCCACCGTAGTCCCCGTCGGTGCCCAGCCCGGCGGTGGGGCCGCGGACCACGCCGCTGTCGGATGGGGCCGCGTCCCAGCCGTTGCGCAGGCCGTCGCCGTCGATGTCGTCGTCCTCGCAGTCCTGCAGGCCGTCGCTGTCGGTGTCGCTGGCGTCGGTGTCGTCGCAGTCGCTGTCGTCGGCCACGTAGCCGCTGGGGGTGTCGCAGGCCTCGGTGGAGCTGCTGGGGTCGCCGTAGCCGTCACCGTCGGCGTCGGCGTACCAGGTGGTGCCGTCGACGGCGTCCTCGTCGATGCTGCCGTCGCAGTCGTTGTCAGCGCTGTCGCAGACCTCGGCGGCACCGGGGTGGGTCGCGTCGTCGGTGTCATCGCAGTCGGTGGCGTCGGCCACGTAGCCGCTGGGTGCATCGCAGCCGGTGCTGGTGGTGCTCGGATCGCCGTAGCCGTCGCTGTCGGCGTCGGCGTACCAGGTGCCACTGTCGGTGGCGCCCTCGTCGATGCTGCCGTCGCAGTCGTTGTCGGCGTCGTCGCAGACCTCGCTTCCGCCCGGGTAGGACGCGGCGTTGGTGTCGTCGCAGTCGGTGTTGTCGGCGACGTAGCCCGAGGGCTGGCTGCAGGCGCTGGCGCTGTAGGTCACCGAGCCGTAGCCGTCGCCGTCGTAGTCGATGTACCAGGTGCTCTCGCCGCTCACGGCGCTGTCGTCGTCGTCCACCAGGCCGTCGCAGTCGTTGTCCACGCCGTCGCAGATCTCGGTGGCGGCGGGGGAGATGGCGCTGTCGTCGTCGTCACAGTCCTCCGGGTTGTCGACGTAGCCGCTGGGGGCGCTGCAGGCGTCGGTGGTGCTGCCGCTGTCGCCGTAGCCATCGCCGTCGGTGTCGGCGTACCAGGTGCTGGCGTCGCTGGCGTCGTCCTCGTCGGTGGACCCATCGCAGTCGTTGTCCACACCGTCGCACAGCTCCTCGGCCCCCGGGTGGATGGTGTTGTTGCCGTCGTCGCAGTCGCTGTCGTCGCTGGTGGTGCCGCTGGGTGCGCTGCACGCGGCGGCGGGGCTGCTGGCGTCTCCGTAGCCGTCGCCGTCGTCGTCGGCGTACCAGGTGCTGGCGTCGGTGGCGTCGTCCTCGTCGATGCTGCCGTCGCAGTCGTTGTCCACGCCGTCGCACGCCTCGGTGGCCGCGGGGTTGATCGCCGCGTCGGTGTCGTCGCAGTCTGTGTCGTCGGCGCCGTGGCCGGTCGGCGCCGTACAGGCGACGGCGGTGGAGGCCGGATCGCCGAAGCCGTCGCCGTCGGCGTCGGCGTACCAGGTGCTGGCGTCGGCGGCGTCGTCCTCGTCGGTGGTGCCGTCGCAGTCGTTGTCCGCACCGTCACACAGTTCGGTGGCCGCGGGGTTGATGGCGGGGTTGCCGTCGTCGCAGTCCTCCGCGTTGTCGAGGTAGCCGGACGGTGCCTCGCAGGCGGTCGTGGTGGTCGCCGAGTCGCCGAAGCCGTCGCCATCCACATCGGCGTACCAGGTGCTGGCGTCGGCGGCGTCGTCCTCGTCGGTGCTGCCGTCGCAGTCGTTGTCCGCGCCATCGCACAGCTCGGTGGCGCCGGGGTAGCTGGTGGCGTCGCCGTCGCTGCAGTCGGTGGCATCGGCGACCCAGCCGCTGGGCTGGTCGCAGGCGACCGTGGCGTAGCTGGCGTTGCCGTAGCCGTCGCCGTCGCTGTCCACGTACCAGGTGCTGGCATCGGCAGCGTCGTCTTCGTCGGTGGCGCCGTCGCAGTCGTTGTCCGCGCCGTCGCACAGCTCGGTGGCGGCGGGATGGATGGCGGCGTCCGTGTCGTCGCAGTCGCTGTCGTCATCGACGTAGCCCGAGGGCTGTGTGCACTCGGAGGTGGTGGTGGCGGCGTCGCCGTAGCCGTCGCCGTCGCCGTCGCCGTACCAGGTGGGGGCGTCGATGGCGTACTCGTCCACGACTCCGTCGCAGTCTTCGTCGACTCCGTCGCAGGTCTCGTCGGCCCACGGATGCACGTCGTCGTCGTGGTCGTCGCACTCCTCGCAGGCCGGCCAGCCGTCGGCGTCGGCGTCTTCGTAGCCGCTCGAGCCGTCGCAGTTGTAGTCCGCCGGATCGGTGCAGTCGTCCTCTTCCGCACCGGGGTGGTAGGCGGGGTCGCTGTCGTCGCAGTCGCCGCCCAGCTCGGCGGTGCCGCTGGGCTGCTCGCAGGCCTCGGTGGTGCTTTCGTCGTCGCCGTAGCCGTCCCCGTCGCTGTCGATGTACCAGGTGATCTGGCCCTCGACCTCCTCGTCCTCGTCGTCCACCAGCCCGTCGCAGTCGTCGTCCAGCCCATTGCAGATCTCGAGCGCCTCGGGGTGCACCCCGGGATCGCTGTCGTCGCAGTCGCTGTCGTCGTCCACGAAGCCTTTCGGGGCCTCACAGGCTTGGCTGGTCTGGTCCGCGTCGCCGTAGCCGTCCCCGTCGCTGTCGGCGTAGAAGGTGACCAGCAGGTCCTCGTCGACCTCGCCGTCGCAGTCGTTGTCCACTCCGTCGCAGACCTCCTCGGACGGCGGGTGCAGCACTCCGTCCTCACCGGCGCACTCGTCGTCGTCGCACCAGCCGTTGTCGTTGCTGTCCTCGCAGGCCGTGTCCGAGGGCAGGGTGTCGGTGTCGGGCTTGGGGTCGTCGGTGCGGCAGGCGCTCAGGGCGATGGAGAGGAACAGGACGGTGCGCAGCATCGGTGGCTCCTGGTGGCTGGATGAATGGGAAGCCGGTCCTCGAGTCTTGGTGGACCGAGTATAGCTGCGACTCAGCCTTGTCCCAGCTCTTTCACCATCGTCTGGGTCCACGCCTCGAAGCCCATGGCCGACCAGAACCCAAGCGCCACGGGGTTGCGCACTGCGGCCCCCAGGCCCAGGTCCTTCAGGCCCCGCTCCGCACACCAGGCCTGGATGCCGTGCAACAGCGCCCGCCCCAGCCCTCCTCGGCGCTGATCGGCGCGCACGGCCAGGTCGGTGATGAAGCCGGTCTTGGGGCGTGGGTAGATGGGGGGCGTGGGCTTGGTCATCACGTGGCCGAAGCCCACCACCTCGCCGTCCACCTCGGCCACGAGCACCAGGCGCTCGGGATCGCCCAGGCCCTCGCGCATGAAGTCCATGAACGTGGCCTGGGCTTGCTCGTGGGCCAGGCCGAAGCGGTCGTCGAGCGCGTTGTGGAATGCGGCCAATTCGGCCCACAGGGCGATCACCGCCTCGAGATCCTGCTCGGTGGCCTCGCGCACAGTCATTCGAAGGCGATCTCCATGGCGGCGACATCCCCCGCCAGCAGCTCGAAGCGCAGCGCGTCGTCCACCGGCTCGGCGCCGGCCTCGGGGGTGACGCTGACCAGCAGTGCACCCAGCAGGGCCACGGCGTTGACCCCCTTGTTCGGCAACACCAGGTACCACACACCCTGGTTGGGCACAGCTACCTCACCGCTGCCGCCCATGATGGGCACGGCCTCGAAGGGTGAGCCCGCCCGCAGCAGCTCGAGGTTGGTGGCGTCCACGATGAATGCGTCCACCTCCGGCGCATCCACCTCGAGGCTGTAGCTCTCCTCGAAGCGCCAGGAGGGGCGCACGATGCGCGCGCCGGTGATGAGGGTCTCCACCGCCACGGTCGCGTCTCCCTCGGCCTCGAGCTCCGTCCACTCCAGCACCTCGAGCGCTCCCTCGAGGCTGACCTCGATGACGTCGGTCTCGCCCGCAGCCACGTTCTGGCTGGCGTAGGTGATGTAGTCCTCGGACGGGTACCAGCCCTGGTCAGAGCCCACCTGGATGGCGTACTCCTGCTCGGCCCCCAGGGGAATGGTGACCGAGCCGGTGGCGTCGGTGACGGTCTCGCCGGCGAAGGACCAGTAGTCCCCGTTGGGGGTCCAGACCGAGATCACCGCGCCGTCCACGGGCTGGTCGTTGGCGTCGCTGACCTCCACAACCATGTCGAAGCTGTCGGTGTAGTCGGCGCTCTGGTACCAGGTGTAGGTGTCGCCCCGGGTGGCGTAGGTAGCGAAGCTGGAGCCGTAGGCGTGCACCAGCCACCAGTTCACAGGCTCCCAGGGGATCCACTCGCTGGTCCAGTTCTCGCTGTCCGGAGCGAAGAAGGCGTTCCAGGTGTGGTCCCAGGACGAGGGCGTGGCGTTGAGGTTGGCCACAAGGGCGGTGCGGGACAGGGCGGTGGTCATGTCTGCCCACTCACCGCAGTTGCCCGCGCCCAGGCCGTAGATGCGGTTGGGCTGGATGCTGCGCTCGCTGCCGGCCCCGAAGTTCAGCCAGCGGCCGTAGGTCTCGTCGCTGGCGAGCATGAAGCTCATGATGGAGGCGATCACGCCGTCGGAGGTGCTGGGGTCCTCTTCGTCCCACAGCACGGTGGCGTGGCCGATGTAGTCCGGCAGCACGGGGCACCAGTCCAGCTCGCAGTGGGCCTCGGCGGCCTCCCACAAGAAGTCGCGCCAGAACCAGCCGTTGTCGGAATCGGTGGCACACTCGAGGCTGCTGGACATGCAGCGGGAGAATCCGTCGATGAACCAGGGGTGCTCGTCCTCGATGCGGGGGTGCACGATGTACCAGTAGTACAGCTCCGGATCGATCTCGCGGGTCTCCACGGTCTCGCCCACGGCCACCTGGTAGGCGGTGGTTGTGGTCCAGTTGTCGTCCACGCCGGCCTCGCCGCTCTCCAGCAGCTCCACGTAGTCGAGGTCGGCGTCGCGAGCGTAGATCAGCTCGGCGTTGATCCGCAGCAGCTCCGGGTGGAAGTCGTCGTCCCGCAGCACCTCTGGGGAGACGTGAGAGATGGCGAAGGCGATCTCGTCGATGAGCCAGGGCTCGTCCTCGTCCACTACCAGGGCGGCCAGTTCGTCCTGCAGGGTGGCGTCCTGCTGGCGCAGGGCCAGGGCCAGATCCTGGTCCTGCCAGACCGGGACCGTGTCCACGGCCTGTTCGGCCAGCTCTGTCAGGGGTCGATCGTCGGCCACGGGGGTCACGGTGGCGGTGACAACGGGGACGACAGCGCTGTCGTCGTCGCTGGGATTGCAGGCGAGCAGCACCATGAGTAGCAGGGGCGAGCAAAACTTGGACATGGGGCCTCCTGCCGGAAAGATAGCAGGCGAACCGCCCAAACGGCTCAGAAGCTGGGGGAGCTCTCGTTGTCGGTGCCGACCTCGGCCTCGAGGTTCCAGCCATCCTGCCAGTCGGCGTCGTTCATCAGCCACTTGTACTCGAAGCTGCTGGCCCGGATCTCGGTGAGCACCAGGCGCCAGCGGTAGTCTTCGACGGGGTAGGCCACCAGGCCCTGTTCCCAGTCCAGGGGAGCGACGCCACCGCGCGCCGACAGGAAGTTGCCCCAGCCAGCATCGGCCCAGGCCACCAGCCGAGTGAGCTCTACCGGCTCGCCTTCGCCGGGGCCGACCCACACCATGTAGCCCTCGTGGTCGGAGACCTCGTCGTAGTCGTGGCCGTCGAAGATCCGCCAGGCGCCTTTCGGGCTGAGGCTGGCGCCCCGGTGGGCGAAGACGTGGTCGATGCGGCCGGATGAGAGGTTGGCTGTCAGATCGTCGAAGCCCTGGTCGATGAAGGCCTGGTGGGTGTCGGAGCGCTCGCGGGCGTTCAGATCACCCGCCACGATCAGCTCGGTGCTGGCGAAGGCCGACAGCAGCACCGACGCGGTCTCCCGGGCCTGTGCCGCGCGCACGGCGCTGTCCCGGTGGTCCAGGTGCACCGAGGCCACGGTGAAGCCCCCCAGTGCCTCGGGCAGAGTGACCGCCACCAGGGCCCGACCGAGGTCGCCCTGGGAGTAGTAGCTGTAGTCGAAGACCTCGCCGCCGCTGCCCCGGTAGAGCAGACCGACGCCCTCGCTGGCTTCGTTGGCGGTGCCCTCCCAGGCCTGGTGGGTGTAGAACCAGGCTGAAGACCAGGTCTGCCCGGTAGTGTCCTCGAGGGCGGCCTCGAGCATGGGCATGGCGGACTCGTCGGAGCTGTGGCAGGCCTCCTGGACCGCCATCACCGCCACGCCTTCGTCCCGAACGGCTCCGGCGATGGCGTCGAAGCGGGCTTCGTTGCTGGAGTAGGATGTGCTGCTGGTGAACAGGCAGTGCAGGTTGAGGCTCAGCAGCGCCCAGCCCTCTTCCGAAGCGTCCCGGCCCCTGTCGGTCTTGGTGGTGCCGTCGCGCCCCTGGTCCTGTCCGGGGGGCACGGCGTCGTCCAAGGAGCCGGGCCCGCAAGCCGAGGCGAAGAGCAGGGGGACGGCGATGGGCCAGAGCTTCCGCATGGGGGCTCCCGCATTGGGGGTGCCTCGAGCCTACCATGTCCTGTCCAAGAAAGGAAAAACACGAAATGTGTGAAAACAGCGCCTCGGGGTGGGCACGCGCTGCGAAGGTTACAGCGCTGCCCACCCTCGGGTCCGCCATGTCCACCCTCACCCCCGACCAGCTGCGCTTCGAGCTCATCGACCAGGAGCTCACTCCCCTCGGGTTGCTCACCCTGCACCGCTACACCGCTCCCAGCGGCGAGCGGGGCTACGAGGTGCGCATCGACGACGCCTTCCTGATGGCCACCCACGGCGCGGCGGGGGAGGTGCACATGGCCCGCATGGCCTGGGAGACCCACGCAGGACCCCATCGGGATCTGCACGTGCTCGTGGGGGGACTGGGTGCCGGGCACACCCTGCGGGCAGCCCTCGATCTGCCGGGAGTGGCCCGGGTGACCGTGGCCGAGCTGGGGGCCAAGGTGGTGGCCTGGAACCAGGAGCACTTCTCGGCGGCCAACGGTGGGGCCGTGGACGACCCGCGGGTGGAGGTGGTGGTGGGCGATCTGGCGCGGCTGCTGGCCTCCAGCCGCGAGCGCTTCGACCTGATGCTGCTGGACGTGGACAACGGGCCGGGCTGGCTGGCGGCGCCGGGCAACGCGCGGCTGTACCGCCCCGAGGGTCTCGCCGAGTGCCGGGCCGCCTTGCGCCCGAGCGGTGTGGTGGCGGTGTGGAGCCCCAGCGTGAATCCCACCTTCCTCGACGCGATCCGCGAGGTGTTCCCCAGCGCGGTCGAGCGGCTCACCGGAGCCTGCAACGCCCGTGGCGAGCGGGGCGAGGACGCGGTGTACATCGGGTGGCGATCGGACCTATAGCGCGGGCCTCGTTGGGCCGATGAGCGAGTTGTCCTGACTCCAGTCTGGAGTCATGATGTGCTCGTGGAGTGCCTCTTGGCTCACATCTCTCCCGTCTCCATCATCGGTGCTGCAGCGGTGGTCTCGTTCATGAGCCACCAGGGTTGCTACAGCCCCGACGTCATCGGGCCCGCCGACCAGGAGGGGATCGGCGTCGAGGTCGAGCCTCCGGTGCTGCAAGCCTTGGTCGGCGACGGCTTCGTCGCGGTCTGGACCGACCGCAACCTGGCCTGGGGAGAGAGGATCCAGCGGATCGAGGCCGACGGCTCTCCGACCCTGCTGGGCGAGGGTGGCCACGTCTGGATCGACTTCGACTCGGGCGACCGCTACCGCTGGGAGGGCGGTGGAGAGGAGCTGGAGATCGAGCCCACCGAGCTCCAGCTGAGCCTGGACATCCCCGGGGGCCAGCTGCTGGCCCACCGAGGTGATCGGTTCACCCGCAGCCTGAGCTACCAGGGCGCGGACCTGTACGGCCTGCCGGTGGCCCTGGTGGTGGAGCGCGACGGCGAGGCCTGGCTCGAGGCCCGCTGCGAGGATGGCCTGCCTTGCTGGCGCGAAGAGCCGGTGTACTGGGCTCACTGGGAGCAGGGAGACCTGCCGGAGCGGTTGGCCTTGGACTTCATCGCCGAAGCCGAGGAGCCTCAGGTCACCGGGGTGGAGCTTCGCCTCGAGGTTGTGCGACACACCGTCGGTGGTGGCTTGGCCGCCGTCGAACACGAGCTGATCGAGACCGGCCGCCGCGTGCTGTGGGGTGATCTCCACGCGCACACCAACCTGAGCGGTGACGCCTGCGAGGACTACGACAACAGCTGTCTTCCCTGGGGCGAGGCCCCCGGCTCGGAGATCTTCGCTGCAGCCGAGGAGGCCGGGCTGGACTTCCTGGCCCTGACCGACCACGCCGAGCACTCGATCTACGAGCGCATCGACCTGGGCACCGAGCTGGACTCCTGGGAGTGGACCCTGCACCTGGCCGCCGAGGCCGAGGGCGGGCCGGTGATCCCCATCGTGGGCTTCGAGTGGACCGGCATGTACGACATCTACGACGACGAGCAGGGCACCACCAGGCCCGGGGGCGGACACCGCACCATCGTCTTCGACGGGCTGGAGCCCTGTGCCGACTTCTGGGTGGGCGCGCGGTTCTTCGAGTCCACCAAGGTCGGGCTCGGCTACGAGGACTATGTCCAGCGCTCGCGGATGCTGGTGCAACCGGATGAGCTGCGGGACCACCTGGCCCACACCGCCACCGTCTGCGATCCAGTGCGCTACCTGGTGTGGTTCCACCACACCGGCGTAGAGATCCCTCGCTCGGTGGACTGGACCGTCCCCAAGCACAGGCAGCTGGGAGACACCGTGATCGAGATCTACTCGGAGCACGGCGCCTCCGAGTGCTACGACGAGAGCCTGGAGGGCTGCGACTGGAACATTCAGGACGGCTACGTAGCGGGTGACGGGTCGGTGCAGACCGCCCTGCAGCTGGGCTACCCCCTGGGCTTCGTCTCGGGCACCGACAGCCACGACGCCCGCCCCGGCTCCATCGAGGACGAGGCCAGTGTGGTGGTGATGGGTACGGTGGATGGCGTGCCTACCCTCCGCGAGCAGACCGCCCCCGGTGGCGTCACCGGAGTGCTGGCTGCGGGAGACGAGCCCGGACGCCCGGACATCGTGGACGCCATCGAGCTGCGGCACACCGTGGCGGCCTCCTGGCTGTTCGACGCGGTGCGCATCGTAGCTTTGGGCCAGGACGGTGAGGTCTACCTGCCCGGCGACGACGTGCCGGCCGAGGCATCCCCCCTCGAGCTCGTGGTCGAGATCGAGGACGAGGCGGTGGAGCTGTGGCAGCTGCAGCTGCTCGATCCCTACCATGACGTCATCGCCGAAGTGGAGGCCTCCAGCCTGCGCGAGCCCATCGACATCGTGGTGGGCGACGTGCGCTACCTCCGGGTGCGCGCCTGGATTGGCGACTCGGAACAGCGGCTGTGGGCTTCTCCGTTCTTCGGGGTGAAGTGAGCCTCGCTTGATAGGCTGTGGGCTGGAGGCGGCCCATGTGCCCACCGCCGGAGCAGACAACCGCTGAACCCACCTGGCCCGGAGGCCGGTGGACCGCGGAGCTGCTCTTCGCCCTCGGGCTGGTCCTGGCCATCGGCTGGCTGTGGCTGCGGCCCGGCGTGGTCTTCTTCGGCTTCCCCGAGGGCTCCGACTGGGAGACCTACATCAGCAACACCGCCTACATCTGGCACAGTGACTGGCCCGAGGTCATGTACCAGGACTGGCGCAAGCCGCTGCACGCCTACCTGGTGGGACTGGCGGGGGAGGGCTCCAGCTACATCCGGGGCGCGCAGCTGCTCACCGCGGCCTCATGTGTTGCCCTGGTGTTGTCGGCGGGGCTGCTGGCCCGCGCCCTTGCCTCTCGCGCTGCCGGGGTGGTGGGCGCGCTGTCCGTGGCGGCCCTGGCCACCATGGAGCCTGCTTCACGCTGGGTGAACCACTACCCCTTGTTGGCGGGCACCGGGGCCCTTGGCCTGGCCTTTGGCGCCGCCTGCCTGCGCTGGCCCCGTGCGACCTGGGCCCTGGCGGCCGGGCTGTTCGCGGGGCTGTGCTATGCGGTGGACGGACGTGGGCTGGTGGCCCCCGTGGCCATAGGGCTGCTGGTGCTCGGTGGGGTCGTCGCAGTGCGGGCGCAGCCCCGGCGTGTGGTGGGCCTGCTGGTGGCAGCCTCGCTGGGGTTCGGCGCGGCCACGGCCATCGATCTCGGGCTGCAGCGGCGCTACACCCCGGGGCTGCTCAGCGTCGGTGACCAACTGGGCAACCAGCGCCAGGTGATCATCACCCACTTCCAGAGCATCGGAGGTGCTCCCGAGCACTTGGAGCAGGCCTGCCGCCTGCAGGAGCCCGAGGCACTGCAGGCTCCTACCCTCGACTGCGCCCTGGCCCTCGAGACCGAGAACCATCGACGGCTGCAAGCCGAGGACGCGCTGCCCCCGGTGGGCTTCGGCGTGCTCTTGCTGCTGTGCTTGCTGCCTGGTCCCCGGGGGTGGCGCGACAGCCTGGGTGGACTCGCAGCGCTGGTGGTGGCCACGGCTGCGCTGATCGCGGGGATGGCCTGGGTGGTCTACTGGGACCGCTACGGGTTGCAGCACGCAGTGCCGCTGGTGGTGCTGGCCCCCGTGGGAGTGCATCGCGTGGGGTCACTGATCCTGGCTCGTTGGGGGTCCTTGCGGCACGCCTGGATCGCCTCCGTCGCCGCGGCGCTGGTGGCTGCGCTCGTTGCCGCGTTGGTCTGGCCCGGGCTTCCGGGGGCCCGCCGCGCAGGCCCGGTGCTGGGCGAAGCGGAGGTCCATCCAGG
>CAZHIK010000001.1:9681-23060 GCA_964532635.1 uncultured Enterobacterales bacterium | reverse complement strand
GAGAGGACGGTCGGATGCAGCTGGCGGCCTGGGTCCGAGTTGAGCTGGGCGCCGACGATCTCATCGTGGACTGCGCGGGTGCGTCGCTGTTCCAGTTGCTGCTCCCCCGGCGGCTGTCTGTGGCTCGGGCCCCCTGGCACACCCCCAGCTGCCGCGCCTGGAGCCGGGAGCCTCCCGAAGCCGAGGGCCATCGGTGGTTCGTGACCCTCGAGCCGGAGCCGGGGAGGGAGGACCGATTTGGGCTTTCTCCCGACTGGATGCGCAGCCAGGGCTGGGAGCCGGAGCCCCTGGAGCTGGCGCCGGTGCCAGGTCAGGGCGCTCTGAGGCTGTGGAGGCGCGCGTCGCAGTGACGTCGGGCGGCTCCCCGGCGTGCTTGTCAAGGTAAGGCCATACCCGGGACCGTCGCCTGCGGTTCGCGTGAGACTCGGGTAACTGTATCCGCGGATCCATGGCCCACTCGGGCAACGGAGGCTGGTATGCCCGCCGCCCTGCGTCTCTCGAGATCAGCTCTGCTCGCCCTCCCGGTCCTGCTGGGAACGGGCGTCGTCGCCTGCGCGCCGGCTCAGGTCAGCTTCATTTGCGATGAAGGCGAGCCTCTGTGCGACCTGGTCGCCATCATGAACGACGACCGCCCGGAAGCCACGGGCATCGACCTGTCCGACGTCTATCTGTACCAGGCCAGCGAGGTCCCGTTGATGTCCAGCCTCGTCTCGGCGGGGGAGCCCGACATCCCCATCGTAGCGGGGCGCTACGCCATGTTCCGCGCCTTCGTTTCCCCCCACGACGACTTCGCGCCCCGGGATCTGACCGGCCGGCTCTACCTGTACCGCGACGACGTGGCCTTCGCGGCCTTCCAGGTCGATGAGTCCGTCAACGGATCCAGCTCCGAGAGCGAGTACGGCTCCACCTTCAACTTCGTGGTCCCGGGCGAGGTCATCGTCCCCGGGCTCTCCTGGCAGGTGAGCATCGTCGAGACCACCAAGAACGGCGGTGGTGGCGAGGTCGAGGGCGTCCACACCTGGCCCGATGGCTACGGCCAGCCAGTCTCGATCACCGAGGGCGGCGGGCTGGTGCGCATCATGCTGGTGCCGGTGGAGTACAACGCCGACGGCTCGGGTCGCGTGCCCGACACCAGCGAGACCGTGGTCGAGCTGTACCGTGACGAGATGTACGCCCACTACCCCGCGGCCGAGCTCGAGGTCGTGGTGGGCGACCCGTTCAGCTGGGACAGCACCGTCGGTGCCAGCGGCTCGGGCTGGGACGGCCTGCTGTCGGGAGTGGGCCAGGCCCGCGACCAGGTGGGCGCCGAAGACGACATGTACCTGTACGGCCTCGTCAATCCAGAAGCCGACTTCAACACCTACTGCGCCGGCGGTTGCGTCACCGGCCTGTCCAACCTGGTGGGCTCGGCCACTGACGTCTGGTCCCGGGCCAGCATCGGTGTGGGCTACGGCGGGGAGAGCTCCGCCGAGACCATGGTCCACGAGGTCGGCCACGCCCACGGCCGCCAGCACGTGGACGGCGGCTGCGGCTCCGGCGGCGGCGACAGCGAGTACCCCCACGATGGCGGGGTGATCGGCGTTCGCGGCTACGACTGGCGCAAGGACACCCTGGTGGATCCGGACAACACCTGGGACTTCATGAGCTACTGCTCACCCACCTTCACCAGCGACCACCAGTTCGACAAGCTGCACACCCGCGTCACCGCGGTGAACAACGCCTACTTCGCAGCCACCGGCCCCGTGGTCACCTACTGGGGACTGTCCCAGTTGGCCGACGGTAGCCTGGTGTGGGGCCCCGATCGTGACCTGAGGCAGCCGCCGGGCGGCCTGACCAAGACCGTGGAGCTGCTGGACGACAGCGGGCGTTCCATACGCAAGATCGAAGCCTTCTTCGCGCCCTTCTCGTCGCTGCCGGGCGGTCAGCTCGCCTTCCCCTACCCGGGTTCCGAGGTGGCGGCCGTGAGGGTCGACGGCCTGATCAGCCCGCTCAGGTAGCTGCGGCGGCCAGCGCCGCGCGCTGATCCCGCGTCAGGGTGAGCATCAGGCCCGTGCCTGCCGGCATCACCGCCACCACCTGGGCGGCGCAGTCCCAGGTGCCTGCCGGCGTGGTCAGGCGCACGGTGAACTTCTGGCCCCGGGTGCCCAGCTGCCGTCCGGTGAGGAACAGGCCGCCGTTCTTGAGGTGGCGCCGGTAGTCATCCACGTAGCTCCCCGCCTGGGGATAACGAACCACCAGCAGCGGCGGGTCGCAGCTGTGGTCGAAGACGATGCCTTCGGGCTCCTCGGGCTCCTCGGGCTCCTCCGCAACAGGCTCCTCGGGCTCCTCGGGCTCCTCCGCAACAGGCTCCTCGGGCTCCATGGGCGCCTCCGCAACAGGCTCCTCGGGCTCCATGGGCGCCTCCGCAACAGGCTCCTCGGGCGCAGCGGCGGCGGGAGGAACCGGAACCTCTTCGAGTGGCTCCTCGGGCTGCTCTTCGAACGCGGCGGGGGGGCCTCCGCTGGTGGGTGCCAGGCCGACAGAAGCCAGGGCGGCGGCGACGATCTCCTCGGGGGTCCTGCTCGCGGGAGCTTCCCCAGTCAGCCCGTCGTCATCCCCGTGGGCCCGTGCCTGCATCTCTCCGAGCGGGAGCTTGTCGACCCCGCGGATGGGAGCCGGAGCCTGGCCGACCGTGGCCTCGGCCGTGGGGTTGGCCCGGCTGGGAGGAGAGGCTTCCTTGCGAGGTGGTTCGGCGGGTGGCGGAGCCGGGGTGGCGGGCGATTCATCGAGCTTGCGGCGGGAGAAGCCGCCGAGAGCTGAGCTGATGCGACTTCGGACCTCGATCCTGGACACCGAGCTGGACTGCGCCGCGGCGGACTCTCGGGACAGGCCGAAGTCGCCACCCACGCCGCGCTTCTTCTTCTTGAACAGCTGCTCGCGGCGTGCGGTGCGCTCGTTCATGCGCTCGATGACCAGCTTGGTGGAGGCCGACGATGCGCCGCGCATGCCCTCGGAGAACATGTCCTTGATGAAACGATCGGGATCCTTCTCGAGGCGGCGGGACGAGCCGCCCTTCTCCTGGTCTTCCATCCAGACCGCCAGCAGCTTCCCGTCGGCCGGGGGGATCTCGTCGATCTTCGCGTCGTAGCGGGGCCAATCCGCGGAGCTCCGCGCAGGGTAGGCCCGGGAGACGGTCAGGCGCCCCATGATGGTCTCGGAGTAGCCCTTGAGCTCCATTCGCCAAGCGAAGCTCACACCTGGGGCCAGGTTGTTGTTCACCGTGAAGGTCACGTGCTTGGGAGAGGCGTCGAGCACGTAGCCGAAGGCCAGGCCGTCCGGCGTCTGCAGCGCGATCATGACGTTGATGGCTTCGGCCACGCTATCCTCCTGTCGTCCCAGAATAGCCCATCCAGAACGTACGATGTAGTCCCCTTATCAGCCCCCTTGGCGGGTCTGGATGCTCATCAGCTCGTCGTCGCGGGTCTGGGTCGTGATCAGGCGTTGGCCGTACAGCTCGTGGAGATGCTCCCGGTAGGTCAGGCCCGAGCCCGACTTGCCCAGGTAGATGGACAGCTTGCTCAGCTCGCCGGAGCGGATCACGGTCCGGATGGCGGTGGTGGGCATGATCACCTCGGCACCAAGCACCCGCCCTCCGTTGGAGGCCGGCAGCAGCCGCTGGGTGATGCAGCAGGCCAGCCCGGCGCTCAGGGTGTAGCGAATGCGGCTCTGGTGGGCTGAGGTGACCGAGCCCACGATGCGGGCCAGGGAGCCGATGGTGTCTTCGGCGTGCAGGGTGGAGATGACCAGGTGTCCGGACTCGGCGGCCTTGAGCACCTGCTCGATCGTCTCCGGGTCGCGCATCTCGCCGACGTAGATGACGTCGAGGTTCTCGCGCAGAGCGGCCCGCACCCCGTCGGCGAAGCTGTCGACGTGCATCCCCACCTCGCGCTGTAGGAACAGCGCCTTGTGGTCGTGGAAGATGTACTCGATGGGATCCTCGAGGGTGAGGATCGTCGCGGCACGGGAGCGGGCGATGTAGTCCAGCAGTGCGACGGCGGTGACGGTCTTGCCCTGACCCGTGGCGCCCGAGATCAGCACCAGCCCCGAGCGGAGGCGGGTGAGGGCCGGCAGGATCTTGGCGGGCAGGCCCAGCTTCTCGAGGGGCATGATGTCCTGTGCGATGCGCCGAATCACGGCGTAGATGCCGTGGTTGCCCATGCCGAGATGGACGCGGTAGCGATTGCTCTGCTCGCCGTGGACCAGGTCGACCTCACGGCGCACGCGGAAACGATCCAGGTCGCTCTGGGTGAAGAAGCAGGCCATCAGGTGCTTGAGGTGCTGGTCGGAGACCTCGTCGGTCTTGAAGCGTGAGACCTGCCCGTCCACCTTGAAGATCACCCGCTCGCCCACCCGCAGGTACAGGTCGGTCGCGCCCAACTCCACCATCCAGTCGAGCAGTTGTTTCACGCTGAGCTGGTGGTCGCCCACCTTGATGAAGGTCGCATTGTAGGCTTTTGGGTTCGCCATGATCTGCATCTCCGAGCGCTTCGACGCCGCACTGTACCACGGGCACCCCATGCCATGAGCGGCTAGGACGCGCGCACGAATCCGCCTCGCTCGACGGGTTCGCGCTGAAGAGAGGTGGTCATGAGCAGTGCTGTGCTGGAGCGCTTCCGTCGTGTCGCCCCTGCAGTGGAACACTGCAGCCTGCGCCTGGTGGAGGAGGAGCACGATCTGCTCACCGTCCGCCGGGATGTGCTGCAGCCGGTGCGCCGTACCGTGGATCGAGGCGCCATGATCACGGTGCTCCACGGCGGAGGTGTGGGCTACGGCGCCACCTGCGACCTGAGCGAGGCGGGGCTGCGGAGCGCGGTCCAGCGGGCTCGGGCCTGGGCCGCCTTCTCGGCCGGCCGCGCGGTCACCGACTTCTCCGCCCTGGCCATGCCTCGGCCCAGCGGCCGGTGGTCCACGCCCGTGGTGCGGCCCTTCTCCAGCCGTGGCCTGGGTGATCTCGTGGGGCTGCTGCACGACGCCAGTCGGCGCCTACACCCCAACGAGCGCATCGTGGACTGGACCGTCTCCCTGTGGCACACCCACAGCCGCACGCTGCTGGCCACCGCCGACGGTGCCATGGCCGAGCAGGAGTTGTCATTGATCTCGCCCGATGCATCGGTGGTGGCGGCTCACGGGGGTGAGGTGCAGCGTCGCAGCTGGGGTGGGGGGCGTGGCGCCTCCCAGCAGGGCGGCCTGGAGCTGTTGGAGCTGCTGGACTTCGACGGGGTGGTAGACCGCATCCCCGGCGAGGCCCTGGCCTTGCTCTCCGCGCCGGACTGCCCGTCGGGTGCCGTGAGCCTGTTGCTGGCTCCCAGCCAGATGATGCTACAGATCCACGAGTCCATCGGGCACCCCCTCGAGCTGGACCGCATCCTGGGCGACGAGCGCAACTACGCGGGCACCAGCTTCGTCACCACCGACATGTTCGGGAACTATCGCTACGGCAGCGACCTGCTGAACATCACCTTCGATCCCTTCGTCCCCAACGAGTTCGCCTGCTACGGCTTCGACGACTGTGGGGCCCCCGCCCAGCGCCAGTACCTGATCCGCAACGGAGTGCTCGAGCGGCCCCTGGGGGGCACCATCAGCCAGGCCCGTGCGGGGCTGCCCGGGGTGGCCAACGCTCGAGCGCAGAGCTGGAACCGCCCGCCCATCGACCGCATGGCCAACCTCAACCTCGAGCCCGGCACCGAGAGCTTCGATGATCTGGTGTCCCGGGTGGAGCGGGGGGTGTTCATGCGCACCAACTGCTCCTGGTCCATCGACGACAGCCGCAACAAGTTCCAGTTCGGCTGCGAATACGGCCAGCTCATCGAGGACGGTGAGCTGAAGGGCCTGGTCCGCAATCCCAACTACCGGGGGATCTCGGCCACCTTCTGGCGCAGCCTTGGCGGGGTGGGCGATCGCTCCACCCTCGGGGTCTTCGGCACCCCGTACTGCGGCAAGGGAGAGCCCAACCAGATCATTCGAGTCGGTCACGCCTCACCAGCGGCCCTGTTCGACGGGGTCGAGGTGTTCGGAGGTGCCGGATGAGCGCGACGCGCGATCTGTTCTACCAGCTGTTCGACGGGCTGTGTGTCCAGCTTCGAGGCGGCGAGCGCCTCTGCGCCGAGTACGCTGGCGAGGACTCGGACTTCGTGCGGCTCAATGGCGGTCGGGTGCGCCAGGCCGGCCACGTGCGCCAGGCTGCCGTGGTGCTCGAGCTCGTCGATGGCCAGCGCCACGCCCTGGCCGAGTGCAACCTCTGCGGCGACATGGAGCAGGACGCGGCCCAGCTGCTGGGCCTCGTCCACGAGCTGCGCGACCGGCTTCCGCTGCTGCCCGATGATCCCTTCCTCATGCTCCCCGACGATGAGCAAGGCCGGGAGTCCGGCGCCGTGGACAGGCTGCCGCCAGCGGCCGACGCGGTGGACGCCCTCCTGGGCGCCTCTGCGGGGCTCGACCTGGTAGGCATCCACGCGCAGGGAGCCATCCACCGTGGCTACGCCGACTCCATCGGCCTGCGGCACTGGTACCGCAGCCACAGCTTCGCGACCGACTTCTGCCTGTACCACCAGGCCGACAAGGCGGTGAAGACCACCTACGCGGGCTTCGACTTCGACAACGACGAGCTGGCCCAGCGGGTCGCCGAGGCGCGCTCGCGTCTCGAGGTGCTCGCCCGCCCGCCCATGCGTATCGAGCCGGGATCCTACCGGGTCTACCTGGCACCTGCAGCGGTCGCCGAGATCCTGAGCCTGCTGGCCTGGGAGGGCTTTGGGCTGCGAGCCCAGCGCACACAGAGCTCGCCGCTGGTGCGGCTGGTCAAGGGTGACGAGGCGCTGGACCCCTCTGTGAGCATCGACGAGCACGTCGGCGCCGGGCTGGCCCCTCGCTTCTCCGAGGCCGGCTTTCTCCGCCCCGCACGCGTGCCCCTGATCCGTGCCGGCCGCCACGCTGGCGCCCTGGTCTCCCCCCGCTCCGCCAAGGAATACGGGGTGGCTGCCAACGGCGCCGATGCCGAAGAAGCTCCCACGTCCCTCGACATGGCCGGGGGCGAGCTGCCTCGTGCCGACGTGCTCGAGGCCCTGGGGACCGGGGTGTGGATCAGCAACCTCTGGTACACCAACTACAGCGACCGCGTGGCCTGCCGCATCACGGGCATGACCCGCTTCGCCACCTGTTGGGTCGAGGACGGCCGGGTGGTGGCACCCCTCGGCGTCATGCGCTTCGATGAGACCCTCTACCGTATGCTGGGCTCCCAGCTCGAGGCGTTGACGGTGGAGCAGGACTTCCTGCCCAGCACCGAGACCTACTTCCGGCGCTCCACCGACAGTATGCGGCTCCCCGGAGCCCTGTTGAAGGGTTTCGCGTTCACGCTCTGACGCCGGGGCGTCCCTTGTTGCTGGATGGTGTGAACGGGGGGGCTAGTACCGCCCCTCGCGCAGCCGATCTTCGGGGACCTCACCCTCGTAGCTGTAGCCGCGCTGCACCCAGAAGCCCTCGATGGCGTGGTCGGTGATCTCGATGCGGTGCACGTACTTGGGGTTCTTGTAGGCCAACAGCCGGGGCACCACCAGCCGCAGGGGGAAGCCGTGGTTCAGGGGCAGGGTGGCCCCGCAGACCCCGTATGCGAGCAGGGTGTGGGGCTCGACAGCCACATCGATGGGCAGGCTCTCGTTGTAGATTCCCTCGACGGTGTGGAAGGTGATGTGGGTCGCCCCCGGCTGCACACCGACCCCGTCGAGCAGGGTCTGGATGTGCACGCCGTTCCAGGGCACGTCGTAGACGGACCAACCCTCCACGCAGTGGAAGTCCATCACCAGGTCAAGGCGGGTCAGGGCGATCATCTCGGCGAAGCTGATGGTGATGGGGGTGTCCACCATGCCGTCGATGGTGAGGACCCAGTCCTGCAGGAGGTCGTCCAGGTCCTGTGGGTCCACCGTGCGCACGTTCCAGTCATCGTAGATCTCGGCTTCGCTCTCCGGAGGGGCGAAGTCGAAGCCGCCCTCGGGGCAGTCCGGGTCCACGGTGGTGTCACCGCCGGTGTCGTCGTCACCGCTGCCCAGGCCACCACCCCCGCTGGGAGGGGCGGTGTCCTTCGGGGAGCAGCAGGTGAACTCCCTTCGCTCTGGGAAGCAGGCGCTCAGGGCCGGGGGCAGAGTCGCTACGGCCGCGCCCTTGCCCAGCCACTCGAGCACCGTGCGACGGGTGTGGGTGACACGGCTGACCGGCGTGTTGGCCGCGGTACGATCGGAGCGCTTGGTGCGGGACATGGACACCTCCCGAACACTGTGGGCACGGGGGTGTCCGGTCGCCAGTGGGCGGGGCTACAGCAGCCTCACTCGCGGTGACTCGAGATGGGTGGATCGGCAGGAAGGGCAGCGGCCCGGGCGGGTGAAGCGGCGCCGATCCCGGAACGCGAAGCCACAGTCCTGGCAGCGAGGGGGCTCCACCACCAGCTTCTGGCCCTGGCGCCTCAGGCTCTTGCGCAGGTGCTCGAGGTGGTCTGGGATGGCGCGTTCTGCGATGGAGGCTTCCTGGGAGAGCTCCAACAGGGTGAGGGCGCGGCCACCCGCGAGGGCCTCCCGCAGGCGCTCTCGGACCGTGGCACGCCGCTCGGGGGGAGGGGAGGGCTTGCGCGCCATGGCGGCTATCGCACACCGGCCAGGAACAGGCTGCCCATCAGCAGCAGTACGCCGCCGAAGACCAGCGCGCGTCCTCGCAGCCAGCTGCGCAGGTAGCTGGAAGGCAGATCGAGCTTGCGCAGGCGGAGGGTGCTCAGGAGCACCGAGGCGCAGGCGAAGGCCAGCAGGCCCAGCCAGAAGACGACGGTGATCAAGGGGCCGGTGCCGTCGGTGAGTTGGCTGACCCCGAGGTACAGCATGACCAGCACCGCCAGGGGGACCAGGTGCAGGCTGTGGCCGGAGAACGCGTCGAGCACGGCGAGCTTCTGCGTGTCGTCGAGGGCGGCGAAGGCTTCGGCCTTCATGCGACGGCTCGAGATGAGGGCGGCGAAGAAGCCGCCTATGCCAACCAGCATGGCCAGGGGACCCATGCTAGCCCTCCGGGCGCCGCTCGGGCACAGGGTCGACGGGTAGGGGCCGAGCCTCGTCCGGGTCGGGCTGGTACTGAGCAGCCCACACCCCGTACTCGGCATGGTCGATGGGGCGCGAGTCCCCCGTGTCTTCATCGTCCCCGCAAGCGCCCAGCAGCAAGCCGCTGCAGAGCATGGCGATCTTCCATCCCAGCTTCCGGGCCATCTTGCCTCCGGGGCTCGAGCCTCGCTGGCAGCTTAGCCGGGCTGTCTCTTCGGGCCTACTCCTCGACCAGGGCGCAGGCGCGGTCGTCGCCGGCGCCGCCGTTGCAGGCCAGCTGGAAGAGGCGGTCCGCGCGGACCTCGTCCTGGCTCACGCCCTCGCCGACCTTGTACAGGATGCCGAGGTTGGTGCAGGCGTCCATCTCACCACCGGCGCAGGCTCGCTGGAAGAGCTTGGCAGCGCGGCCGTAGTCCTGGGACACCGACTCACCGTGTGTGTGGCGCTCGCCAAGCTCGTTGCAGGCTCGGTTGTCGCCTTGCTGGCAGGCATCGAACAGGTCGTGCTCCACCGCGAAGGCTGGGGCGGCACTGGGAGCGGCGTCGGCGACGGCCGGGGCTGCGTCGACGGGTGGGGCGGTCGGTGTGGCGGGGGCCGGCGTGGCCGCTACCGCGGGGAACGCTGCTGCCAGGCTGGGGCTGTCCACGGGGGTGATGGCGGCGCAAGCCGCGTCGTCGCCGCGATCGCAGCCCAGCTGGTAGAGCTGGTGGGCGCGCTCCAGGTCGCGGGCGCCAGACTGGCCGTCGGCGACCATGTCCGCCAGGGCGGTGCAGGCTTGGGCGTGGCCGGCGTCGCAGGCCTTCTCGAAGTTGTCGGCGGCCGCGACCCAGTTCGCGGGGGGCTCGACCTCCTTCGGCGCGGGAGCGGGTGAGGCGATCGGCTCGCTGGACGCGGTGCCCACAGGGGGCTCCGGAGGGGGCTCGAGCCCGTCGACGGGAGCGTGACGCAGGAACGCCGTCTCCGAGGTCGCCACGGGCGCTACAGGCTCGATGGGCTGAGTGGCGTAGCTGGCTGTCGGTACGGCCGAGGCCATGGTGGTGGGGGTGTCCAGGAGCATGGGGGCGGCGGCTACCGGCTCGTCCGCGATGGTCGGCATGGCGGGGGCGCCCGGGATCGCCTCGGGCCAGGGGGGGATACGGACCTCGACCACAGAGGGCTCGGCGTCGGGACCCGCGCTGGCCGGGGGGCGAACCACCAGGCACACTCCGGGAGTGTTGGCGCCCAGGTGCACCTCGACGAGGTCCGTCTCCGCTATGGGGGCGCTGGCCGGCGCGTCGGAGGCGACCGGAACTTCGGCGGTAGCGGTGCCTACGACCAGCGGAAGCAGGAGGGGGAGAAGGGCGTACATAGCGAACCTCGTCGGGGTGCAGGAGGGAGGGCTACTCGCAGGGATCGGGGTCGCCGCTGCCCGTGGCTTCGTGGCCGGAGCCGTCGGGCCAGATGGTCAGGATGGTCTCGGACCAGACCGCGCTGCCGTCCTCGAGCTCCACCAGCAGGTCCACGGAGCCTTCGCCGTCTTCGGCCACCGCCACGGAGACCAGCACCTCGTAGCTGCGTACGTCCACGGCCAGGATCGAGACATCGCCGTAGAAGGTGACCTCGGAGATGGCCTCGTAGCCGGGAGAGTCCTCGCCACCCATGGCCAGGGAGCCGATGAAGATGTCGCCTTGCTCGGCTTCGGAGGGGGTCAGCTCGAAGCTGATGTCGGGGGGGGGGGGCTCCTCGGTGGTGTCGGTGTCGGTGTCGGCATCCGCGTCGGTGTCGGCGTCGGCCTCGGGGGCGTCGTCCTGGTTGTCGTCGTCGTTCCAGGGGTCGTCGTCCCAGGGATCGCCGTTCTCGCAGTCCTCCTCCCAGGGATCGCAGTCCCAGTCGCAGTCGGGGCCGCATTCGTAGTATTCGCAGGCGCCGAGGGTGACAGTCAGGCCCAGGGTGAGCAGGGTCAGTGTGGTACGCATGGTGATGACCTCTTCGCGGGGGGGTGGAAGTGGCCAGGTACGGGCGTCAGTGCCTCGCGCGGCCGGGTCTTTCCACACCCCTCGACACCACCGGTGCGCGAAGCTGTCACCCCTGGGTTGTTTTCTGCTGGGGTCAGGCGAAGGGAACGATGATGTCGTCGTCGTCCCAGGGGTCGATCAGCCCGTCGTTGTGGTCGATCAAGGGGTCTGGGACATCCTCGAGGAGGTAGGCGGTGCCCCCTTGGGCGTGCTGGCCCGCGGCGCCGCCCCAGAACACCCGGTGGCCTCCGAAGCGGTTCGAGCGGGTGAGGAGCAGGGTGTCCTTGGCGCGGGTCATCGCCACGTAGAGCACTCGGCGCTCTTCTTCTTCCTGGTCCAGCTCGCCCAGGCTGCGGCTGTGGGGGTAGAGCCCGGGCTCGACCCGCAGCAGGTAGCAGACGGGGGCCTCGGTGCCCTTGGCCGAGTGGGCCGTGATCAGGGTGATGCCGTCGTCTTGCTCGAGGCGGGCGGCCTCGGAGCTGGAGATGGGGTCGAGGGCGTAGGCCTCGAGGAAGGCCGGCAGGCTGCGGTGGCGCTGAGCCAGAGAGGCCAGCAGGGCCAGGTCGCGCTTGCGGTCGCGCCAGTTGTCGTAGCGGCGCTCGAGCAGGGGCTCGAGGAAGCGGGTGGCGTCGGCGATGACGGCGGAGGGGTTGGCGCGATCGAGCCAGACCTGGCGTGGCCCAGCGGGGACGCGGGCGTCTCCTTTCCAGCCATCGCGCAGGGTGTCCAGCGCGGTGGGCAGATCTGGAAGAGGCAGGAGCTTGTCGATGGTGCGAGCGGCGCGCACGTCGCCGATGCCGGGCCACAAGGTGAGGTAGCGAATCCAGGCCAGTTCGTCGCGGTGGGACAGGCCGGCGCGCACCAGGGCCAGCAGGTCTTTGACGTGGGCGGCCTGGAACAGCTGGGTGCCGCCCACGAATCGGTAGGGCACGTCGCGCTGTACCAGCTCGGCTTCGAGGCTGCGGGCTGCCCAGGCGGTGCGGGTGATGATCATGTGGTCGCGCCAGTGGGCGCCGCGCTCGTGGCGCTCGATCAGATCCGTGGCGATCCAACCGGCCTCCGCCCATTCGTCGTCGAAGTCCATCAGCCGAGGCTTCTGGCCCGGCCCGCGGTGGGCCCGCAGCCGCTTGCCGTACTCGAGGGTGGAGCCGTCGAGCAGCCAGTTGGCCAGATCCAGGATCGGCTGGGTGGATCGGTAGTTTTCTTCGAGCTTGAGGGTGGTGGAGCCCGGTACGCGTTCGGCGAAGGCGTGCACGTTGCGGAAGTCGGCCCCGCGGAAGGCGTAGATGGACTGGGCGTCGTCGCCCACGCAGAACAGTGTGGCGGTGCTGCGCAGGGCGTCGAGGATGAGCCACTGCAGGGGGTTGGTGTCCTGCATCTCGTCGACCAGCACGTGGTCGAAGCCACCAGCGACGCGGGCCCGGGCCTTGGGGTCTTTGTGGAGCACCGAGGCGAAGCGGTGCAGCAGGTCGTCGAAGTCGAGGTAGCCGCGCTGGCGCTTGCGGTCGCGGTAGTCCTTGGCGACAACGAGCACCCGAGCCGTCGTGTCGTCGTCCCAGTCGCTGTGCTTGGCCAGATACGCCCGCAGCGGGGCGTTGGTGTTGCGGGCGAAGCTGATAGCGTTGAGGATCTTGCCCGCCTGGGGAAACTGCTCGCCCTTGCGGCGGACGTTGGCCCGCGCCAGCCGCACCAGCTGCAGCTGGTCGTCGCGATCGATGACGGTGGCGTCCACCAGGCCGAAGGCCTTGGGCTGGCGGCGCATGGTGAGCAGGCAGAAGTGGTGGAAGGTGCCAGCTACGATTCCGCGGCTGGCGGAGCCGACGTCGCGCTCGAGCCTGGCCACCATCTCGCGCGCGGCGCGGCGGGTGAAGGTGAGCAGCAGGATGCGCCGGGCGGGGGTGTCGTTTCGTAGAAGGTGGGCAGCCCGCCCGATGATGGTGGCGGTCTTGCCCGTGCCGGCGCCGGCCAGGACGAGCACGTGACGATCGACGGCCTCCACCGCGGCCTGCTGCTGGGGATTGAGCTGCATGGAGTGGGTGTAACCAGCGGGGTGGACAGGGATTGTCCGGGGGGCCACAGCTCGCCCAGATGAATCATCTGCAGCCGCGATGGCCTGTTTGGGGGGCTCGGAGAGGCCACAGCCCTTCCAGATGATTCATCTGCGGCCGCGATGGCCTGTTTGGGGGGCTCGGAGAGGCCACAGCCCTTCCAGATGATTCATCTGCGGCCGCGATGGCCTGTTTGGGGGGCTCGGAGAGGCCACAGCCCTTCCAGATGA
>CAZHIK010000001.1:0-9581 GCA_964532635.1 uncultured Enterobacterales bacterium | reverse complement strand
ATGGCCTGTTTGGGGGGCTCGGAGAGGCCACAGCCCTTCCAGATGAATCATCTGCAGCCGCAATGGCCTGTTTGGGGGGCTCGGAGAGGCCACAGCCCTTCCAGATGAATCATCTGCAGCCGCAATGGCCTGTTCGGGGGTCCCCCAGGGGCCACAGCTCGCCCAGATGAATCATCTGCGGCCGCAATGGCCTGTGCGGGCTATGCGACCTCGAGGAGACCTTGCTGGCTGACGAGTTGTTGGTCGACCTTCTGGCGTAGGTCGAGTTGGAGGCGGACGGCCCTCAGCTGGTGGGGCGGGGCGGGGGTGGCGCGAAGGCGTCGGATGGTGCGGATGCTGCAGCGGCAGAGTTGGCCGAGCTCCCGTTCGTTCAGTTCGCGGCCTGCCAGGCACACCAGGCAGTGGCGGGCCATGCGGACATCGATGGTATTGCTCGCCATGCCTCCCAGCGTGAACGCGGCCAGCGTGGCATCCAGCAACGCTTCAGGGCCGTCCCAGTCCTCGGCGGGTACGAGTTCGTCGATGTCGTACAGACGCAGCAGGTCTTGTCGGCGCAGCTCGGGGACGTGCTCCCGAACGCGGGCGATGAGGTGGGCTCCGATCAACCGGGCCCCCAGCAGGTCCGGAGCTGATGTCGCCTCCAGGTGCGGGTCCGAGGCGAGGTCGTGGTGGGCTCTCTGGCGCATGTCGTACATGCAGGAGGAGAAGACGTGGTGCTGGTCCTCCAGTGGCTTGCGGTGGACCTTCAGGAAGGGGCTGCCGTAGGCGTGGCGGCGCTGAAGCGCGATCTCCACCCTCCGCGCCAGCTCGCCGCACTGCCGGTGGTCCTCTTTGCTTACCAGGTGCAGGTGGTGGCCGGCGCAGCCGAAGGCCAGCAGGCACCACTGTGCGCAGGTCTTGTGGATCGCGCGGACCATGGAGCGGCGCTGGGCGACGGAGCAGTGCAGCAGGCGGTCGGACTCGAGACGTGAGCGAATGTGGTGGCCGAGACAGGACATTGGAACCTCCTGCCATACCCATCAGCAAGAGTCGTTCCAGCGTTCCTGGTTCGTCTCGGCGGATTGTCGAAGGCGTGGCGGACGGGCTTTCCGGCGCCCCCCCGCCAGCGAGGTGTCGAATCCACCGTCGAAAATCGTCGAACTTTCGACGATCTTCGACACCCCCCAACGTGCTAGGCTTGCGCCTCCATGCAGCAGCCCCTTCTCCAGCAGTTCCGCGATCTGTTCCCCGAGTACGATCGGAACTCGCTGATGGTCTGCGTCGTGATGGCGGCGGTGCTCGCGGCCACTGCGGTGGGCTGGTACGCCCTGGACCTGCACCACGTGAAGCGCGTGGTGCGACTGTTCGGCGAGCAGCGGGTGCTGCGGGGCACCTGGCTGCAGCCGGTGGTGATGTTTGCGCTCGCCGCTGTGTTCCTGGTCCTGCTCAGAGCCTTCAAGGGGCTGCGCTGGCGGGATGTGAGCCGCGACGGCAAGCTCGTGTTCATCGGCTCCTTGATCATCATAGCTGTGCTGTGGTGGTGGGGCCGCGGTGGGTTCTTCGCGCGCAACCTCAAGGCCTTCGTCCCCAAGTCCGACCTCTCCCCGCTGTACGCCTTTTTCTACTTCTCCCTGTGCTGCTTCGTGCTGCGCTTGGTCCTGCCCGTGCTGGCCATGAAGTTGGGCATCCTGAAAGGAACCCCCGGGGACTACGGCTTCAGGCTGCGGGGCGCTTCGCAGCTGTGGACGGTCTACCTGGGGCTTACCCTCACGGTCGTGCTGGTGGTGGTCGTCTACGCCTCCAGGCATCCGGCGTTCCTGGCCAAGTACCCGCTGTGTCGGGCCATGATCACCGGCAACAGCATCCTGTGGTGGCACTTTCTGCTCTACCAGTTGGCCTACCTGACGGTGTTCATCTCCGGGGAGAGCTTCTGGCGGGGCACCATCATCTTCGGCCTCGAAAAGGATCTGGGGCACCTGGCTCTGGTCTTCATGGTGATCCCCTACGTCACGGCCCACTTCGGCAAGCCGCTGCCCGAGACCCTGGGCGCCATCGCCACGGGGCTGGTGCTCGGAACCCTGGCCTTGAAACACCGCAGCTTCTGGTTGGGGGTGGCCGCCCACTACGGGGTGGCGCTGACCATGGACGTGGCAGCGGTGCTGCGGCTGGGGATCGAGCTGAAGTAGCTGCAACTCGCCCCCCGCCCGCTATGATGGGACGGTGCTCGGACTCGGGGGTCCCACCGTGCGCGCGCTGTCGATCGTCCTGTCGCTGATGAGCTGTCGTCCTGGGCCGCCCCCCGAGGTCACCGCACCCGCCGAGGACACGGGACCCCGCCACACGCCCCCGTTCTCCAGCCCCGAGCACTGCTCCGACGGCCTGGACAACGACCTGGACGGCTGGGTGGACGGCTCGGATCACGACTGCCCGCTGGCGGGGGAGGTGAGCCTCCTTTCCGCGGATCTTCTGGTCGAGGGACAGCCCTACGCGGTGCTCGACGTCGATGGAGATGGCGTGCCCGAGCTGATCATGGACGCGCGCAGCGATGGAGGCGCCTTTGTGGCGGTAGACCTGGGCGGCACGCCCATCGCGATGGATCTGGACCTCGGCTATCCGCGGCACGTCCAGGGTGACCTGGACGGAGACGGCGTCGCCGACCTGATGACCCGCGACATCGAGGCCTCTCCCTGGCCCACGTCGATCTTCCCCGGGCCTCTGACCGAGGTCGAACCCGACGCTCCCTGGCTCCGCTTCAGCGCGGACTACCACGGCCACAGCACCATGTTGCGCGTCCCAGGGGCCGGCGACGACGGTGAGACCCTGCTCGCCGTCGTGGGAAACCATCCCAACGACCACTGGGCCTACCTGTTCCCGGAGTCCATCCCCCTCGACGCTACCCTCGAAGACCACAGCGTCGCGCAGCTGTTTCAGTGGGGCTACGACAGCGACTTCGGGATCCGAGTCGAGGCCTACGACACCGACGGAGACGGCGTGGCCGAGATCGGCATCCTGGATGACCGCTTCCCGGACTGGCCCTACGACGCCCACGGCTGGGTCTACCTGGTACCGGGCTCCATGCGGGGAACCCAGGAACCGGCGGCTGCCGCCAGCTTCCTGCTCGAGGGCTCGTACGGTCATGAGGTTGACGACTTCGTGCTCCCCGGAGATCTCACAGGGGACGGCTACGGGGACGTGGCAGTGCTGGTGGACAAGCACGCGCTGCTGCTGGAGGGCCCCCTCGAGGGAACCCTGCACTGCGCCGACATCCGCGATCGGACCCACACCGCCTACGAGCCCCAGCGGGTCACGGCCCTGCACCTCGCCGGTGATGTCAACGGCGACGGCCGGCCCGGGCTGGCCCTGGATCGGGGCGAGGAGGCCACCGTGGTCTTCTTCCACGCCACCGGTGGCATCATCACCGAACCTTCCCTGGAGTTCGACTACGGCACGACCCCCAGTCGGGATGTCTTCGCGGCAGGCTTCGACGCCGACGGCGACGGTCTGGGGGAGTTGGTGCTCCAGGACGGCGGAGCCTTCTACCTGTTCGCGGGGCGGTGAGTGCCACGAATGCCCGGCGCCGAGTTCCTGCGGGCGGGGGTGAACCCCGCCCCTACTTCTGCGAGGACGCGCTACCCTTCGATGTCGGCGCCTACCTGCTCCGCTTCCCCCATCAGGTCCTCCACCCAGCCCTTCACGCTGCCTTCCACCCGATAGTGAAGGCGGGTGCTCAGGTCCTCGCTGGGCTGGCCGTCGGCGATGAGGGAGACGCCCATCAGGCCGATCTCGCCTTCGGGGCCGTTCATCACCGAGACCATGTTCATCAGGCCCACGTCGCCCTCGATGCCCTCGGCCCAGGCCTCCAGCGCTCCGCCGGCGGGCTTCACGCCCGGGGCCAGGCTGGCGGGGTCGACCTCGATGATGGCGTAGCAGGGGTACTCGTCGCAGTTGACCTCGAGGAGATCGAGGTCCTCGTTGTCGGCGATGGCGTCGACCAGCCCGTCCTCGAAGCCGCCGGCCTGCAGCTGTGCGGGCAGGTCCTCGGGCCACTCCTGGGGCCGGCCCTCGACCGCTGCGATGCGGCCGCGTTGGATGGCGCCCTCGAAGTCGGCGGTGGCCAGGGCCTGCTCCAGTTCGTCGATGCGGGCTCTCAGGATCTCGGGATCGTCCTCGTCGGCCAGGTCCGGCCCTCCGGTGCGGGTGACCACCCGCCGAGGCTCCTCCCGGCGTCCTGGCGCCTCACCCTGCTGCCAGGTCTCCCCGGCCCGAACGGTCTCTCCGCCGTCGCCCCCCACCAGGGCGCTGCCCTGGTAGACCGCCACGGTGATGGCCGCGCCGGCGACCGCTGCTGCTGCATGCTTCCAGTCCATGGTTTCGACCTCCTGGCCTCTCTCACGCTGCGATCCCGGTCGAGGTTCCACGGAAATCTTCGCCACCCCGTCCACCTCCACCGGCACCCCAGCGGCCAGCACGGTGGCTTGGCCGTCCACCCACTCCTCGCCCTCGATCAGGACGATCTGCGGAGCACCTCCAGGCCAGAGCACCAACACCAGCAAGGCGGCGGCCGCCGCCACAGCAGCGACGAGCCCGTGGCCCCAGGTCCAGCCTCCACCGTCCGAGGGCTCTCCCTCGAGAACCCGCGCGTCCAGCGCTGGCGGAGGCGGCATGTCTGGTAGTTGGCCCAGCTCCGCCGGCAGGGCCTGCATGGCTCCCCATGCTCGAGCCAGCGCCGGATCGGCTTCGATGCGCTCCAGGAGCGCGACCTCGTCCACAGCGGACAGCTCGCCGCTCAACAGGCGGGAGAGAGCCTCGGTGTCTCGGGAATCGGCGCTCATGACAGGCCTCCCAACAGCTGCGCAAGCCGACCGCGGCCACGGTGCAGGCGGGACTTGATCGTGCCGACGGCCACCCCTTCCTCGGCAGCCAGGGTCGCCAGTGGCACTCCCTCGAGGTGGTGAAGCACCACCACGCGGCGCTGGTCCGCAGGCAGGCGCTGCAAGGCGGCGTCGAGCCGGCGGCTGCGCTGCCGAGCCACCGCCAGATCATCGGGCCCCGGCTCCGATGCACCGAGCCCCTCGAACTCCACGACCTCGCCCCGCACCCGGCCCCGTCTGTGGCGGTCGATCAGTGTTCGGCGAGCGATGGTGCCGATCCATGTGCCCAGGCTGGCGGCGCCCCCGGGATCGAAGCCCGGCAGGGCTCGGAAGACCTTCTCCCAGGTGCGCTGGTAGCAGTCCTCGGCCTCGCTGCCCGCCAGGCGCACGCACAGGCCCCAGATCCGAGGGCCGTGGCGCTCCACCAGCGCACGCTGGGCACGCGGGTCTCCCCGCTGGGCGCGGCGCAGGACCGGATCTCGCTGGCGGGCGGGGTGGGACATTGCGCTTCCTTACACGCGCGCAGCGCGCGAGGGTTCCATCAAACCCCAACCGCGGCGGTCTTCGCCAACTTTGCTGCTCGTCTCCGCGTCGATACACCGCGCTCGCGCTCCGCCCGGAGGCTGGGCAACTATGCTGAAAGCCTCACTTCTCTTTACCGTTTTCGCATATGGCGCCCCCGTCTTCGCCCAGGACACCGGCTGGTCGGACACTGGCTCCGGCAGCTCGAGCGACGCCAGCTTCCCCGTCGAGCCCACGCCCATCCCCAAGGCCCGGGAGTAGCTCCCGGGGAGCCCGTCAGCGGCTGTAGCTGTACGACTCGCGGAGCCAGGTCTCCACGGGCTCCTCGTAGGTGCCCATGCCCCAAGAGTGGATGGCGATGCTGGTCGCGGTCAGGTCCACCGTGAGGTAGCCGACCTCCGAGGGAACGACGTCGGTCTCGTCCAGCTCGGGGTAGGCCAGGCGTTCACGGCGATCCGCGTCGGGGCTGTCGGTGGGGATGACGGTTTCGTGGGGCCGGTTGCCTGCGGGGGCCGTGACGATGTAGCCCACGCCGTCGTCAGGGCCGATGCCATAGCTGCCCGACGAGGAGATCACGGCGTTGTACTGCAGGGGGAGCATGCGCTGGTACAGGTGCTCGTGGCCCGTGAAGACCCAGTCCACGTTGCCGTCCAACAGCTCGGTCATGTCGCGATAGGGACCCTGCTCCATCTGGTGACGACTGCCGATGTTGTAGGCCGGCTTGTGCCACTGCGCGAAGACCCAGTCGGCCTGGCGGGCGGCCCCGTCCCAGGTGGTGGCCAGATCGGCCTGGGCGTAGGCGTACTGTGCGCCGGTCTGGCTGAACGCTGGCTCGTCCTCGGAGTTCAGGGAGAGCAGGTGGACCCGGCCGTAGTCGATGCTGTAGTAGTCGCCAACACCGTCGGCCGCCGTGGGTAGCTCGAAGTAGTGGTGGTAGCTGGAGGTGTCGGTGTCGGAGCCGAAGGTGGGTGTGTCGTGGTTTCCAGGCGAGGGGATGACGGGGGTGGAGGAGAACAGCTCGCGCCCCCTGTCGAAGAACAGCCACCACTGCCCGTTGGTCGGGCTGTTGGGCATGTCGCCGGGGATCATGGCGAAAGCCAGATCCGGGTGGTTCGCGACCACCGATGCGGCGACCTCCCCCCAGCGATTCTCTTCGCCCGTGTCCTGCATGTCGGACATGACCACGAAGGACAGCTCGCTGCCGTTGGGAACCGCGGTGCGGAAGCTGAAGGTGTCCGAGGCGTTCCCTGCCGCGTCCCAGACCTTGTAGTAGTAGGTGGTGTCCGGGACCAGCCCCTCGAGGGCGATGTGGTGCATGGTGCCGAACGCCGCGCCGGCCGTTGCGGTCCCCAGGGAGGCGCTGGTGCCGTACTCGACCACGCCCAGACAGGGCAGCGAGGTCTCGAAGTTGACCACCACGCCGTTGTGGGGCTGGACGCTGTCGTTCCAGGAGAGGTAGGGCCCGATGTAGGGCATCTCGAAGGACCAGCCCCAGTCGGCGCTGTCGTTGCTGTCCCACAGTTCGTTGGTGGGATCCAGGAACACGAAGTGCAGCGCGCGGCCGTCGGTGGGCAGGTCGATGGTGACCCCGAAGCCGCCGTGGCCGTCGCGGGTCATCTCCGTGTCGCGATACCACCCCTCGTCGCCACTCTCGACCATCATCTCCATGTCGCTGACGCCCTGGACCTCGTTCCAGCCGTTGAAGCCGTGATGCAGCATCAGGCTGTGCGCCTTGCGGAGATCACCGTAGTAGTAGACCGTGGCCTCGCCGCCGGGCTCGAGGGGGAAGGGCTCCACCCACACCTCGGGCTGCACCCAGGGATCCAGGTGAGCCCAGGGGTATGGCTCCGGCCCGGTGTCGGTGTCGGTGTCGGTGTCGGTGTCGGTGTCGGTGTCGGTGTCGGTGTCGGCTTCGGGCGGATCGCCAGTGTCGTCGACGGGCTCGGCCTTGTCGCCGCAGCCAGTGGCCAACAGGAGCAGGAGGGTGGACGTGGTGATGGGGGCGTAACGCATGGGCGAGTCACTCTGGCTGGTCGTCTCTACCATAGTATCTCATGATTCCGTCTACACCCCCCGTGACCCGGAATACCCGGAGGGGGCAGGCCGGGATAGGGGGCGCCCCCGCCGACTCCAGCCAGGAACGAGCCATGTCCGCTGACAAGCGCTTTTACATCACCACGCCCATCTACTACGTGAACGGCACCCCCCACATCGGTCACACCTACACCTCGGTGGTGGCCGACGCCGCCGTGCGCTGGCGTCGGCTGAAGGGCGAGCAGGCCTTCTTCCTCACCGGCACCGACGAGCACGGCCAGAAGGTGCTCGACAAGGCCGTCGAGCGCGGCATGGAGCCCAAGGCCCACTGCGACGACATGGTGGTGCACTGGAAGGCCATGGGCGAGCGCTTCTCCATCTCGAATGACCACTTCGTGCGCACCACCGATCCCCAGCACGTGGCCTGCGTGAAGGCCGTGCTGATGGACCTGTGGGACAGGGGCGAGATCTACAAGGACAGCTACACCGGCTGGTACTGCAAGGGCTGCGAGCGTTTCTGGACCGAAAAGGACGTCGATGACGGCAAGTGCCCCGACGACGGCAAGGTCGTCGCCAAGATCGAGGAGTCCAACTACTTCTTCCGCATGGGGAAGTACCAGCAACGGCTCATCGATCACATCGAGGCCAACCCCGACTTCATCCTTCCCGAGAAGCGCAGGAACGAGGTGCTCGGCTTCCTGCGCAAGCCCCTGGGCGATCTCTGCATCTCCCGGCCCAAGGAACGCATGGCCTGGGGCATCGACCTGCCCTTCGACACCGACTTCGTCACCTACGTCTGGTTCGACGCGCTGCTCAACTACATCTCGGTGCCCGGCTACGTGCCTGGCGGCGACGACGCCTACCTGGACACCTGGCCCGCCACCTACCACCTCATCGGCAAGGACATCCTGACCACCCACTCGGTCTACTGGATCACCATGCTGATGGCGATGGAGGTGCCCCTGCCGGAGCACATCTTCGCCCACGGCTGGTGGCTGTCCACCGACGGCGAGAAGATGGGCAAGTCCCTGGGCAACGCCATCGATACCGAGCTTCTGTCCAACGAGTACGGCGTGGACGCGGTGCGGTACTACCTGCTGCGGGAGATCTCCTTGGGTGCCGACGGGCACTTCTCCTACGAAGGCTTCCAGACCCGCTACAACGCCGATCTGGCCAACGACCTGGGCAACCTGGCCCACCGGGCCTTGTCCATGACCCGCAACTGGCTGGGGGGCACCACCCCCGCCGTCGAGGCTCCGACTGAGCTCGAGACCGCGCTGCAGACCCTGGCGGCCGAGGCGGCTGCGGCCTACGCCGCGGGGATGGACAACCTGCAGTTCAAGCAGGCCTTGGACGCCTTGTGGGAGCTGGTGCGCGCGGGCAACAAGTACGTGGACACCACCGCCCCCTGGGCGCTGAACAAGAAGGGCGACACCGCCCGGCTGGCCACGGTGATGCGCACGGTGCTCGAGCTGTGCAACCTGGTGGGCGGCCTGCTGCTGCCGGTGATGCCCGCCAGGATGGCTGTGCTGCTGGGCCGCATGGGTCGCACGGTAGAGCAGGCCGAGGCCGACGTCCGCGCCCTGGCGGCCGGTGATCTCCAGCCCATGACCTCCCTCGAGGTGGGCGTCGCCCTCGATCTGGGCGAGCCTCTGTTCCCCCGCTTCCGCAAGCTGCCCGAGCGCATCGCCGCCCTGTTCGGCGAGCCGGACGAGGGGAAGAAGAAGGCTCCAAAGCAGAAAAAGAGCAAGAAGGCCAAGGAGCCCCCGCCCCCCACCCCCGAGGACGCCATCGGCTACGACGACTTCGCCAAGGTCCGCCTGCAGGCTGGAAAGGTGCTCGAGTGCACGAAGCACCCCAAGGCCGACAAGCTGTTGGTGGTCAAGGTCGATGTGGGCGAAGCGCAGCCCCGGCAGATCGTGGCCGGCGTGGCCGACGTCTTCGAGCCCGAGCAGCTGGTGGGCCGCACCATCGTGGTGGTCTGCAACCTGAAGCCCGTGAAGCTGCGCGGTGTCTGGTCCAACGGGATGTTGCTGGCCGCCAGCAACGAGCAAGGCGTGCAGGACTTGGTGGGCGCGAACTGTGACCCGGGCGCGAAGGTGAAGTAGGCAGGGCGCCTCGGAGAGGCCACAGCCCGTCCAGATGATTTATCTGCCGCCGCGCTGGCCTGTCTGG